>DAHWEX010000638.1 GCA_027326205.1 Actinomycetota bacterium | reverse complement strand
GAGTACTCGCAGGACACGGCCCGGGTGCTGGCGTTCACCTCGCTGTCGATGATGCCCGCGCTGATCTTCTTCTCCGTCTTCCAGCGCCGCATCGTCGGCGGCCTGACCGGCGCGGTGAAGGGCTAAACGCACGGGCGGCGTCGTGGTGAGCGAGGCCCACCGGGAACACTGTGACCGGGGGTATGGGCCTAGCCGGACGGACAAGCGATTGATTACGGTCAGAGGTATTGGAGGAAGAGGTAGATCATGACATCAGACGTGTACGTGCCAAAGCGTGAGGACAAGTTCTCGTTCGGGATCTGGACGGTTGGCTGGCAGGGAGTCGACGTGTTCGGCGGCCCGGTCCGCCCCGCGATGCCGGCCGACCGGGCGGTCCGCAAGCTCGCGGAGCTCGGCGCCTACGGGGTGAACTTCCACGACAACGACGTGTTCGACTTCGACGACTCGAACGCGGAGCGGGACCAGAAGATCGCCGCGTTCCGCAAGGCGCTGGACGAGACCGGGCTGGTGGTCACCACGGCCACCACGAACCTGTTCGGCCATCCGGTCTTCAAGGACGGCGCGTTCACCGCGAACGAGCGGAGCGTCCGGCGGTTCGCGCTGGCCAAGGTGATGCGCAACCTCGACCTTGCCGCCGACCTGGGCGCGAAGACCTATGTCTTCTGGGGCGGCAGGGAGGGCGCGGAGTCCGGTGCCGCCAAGGACATCGCGACCGCCCTGGAGAGGTACAAGGAGGGGCTGAACCTCCTGTCGCAGTACGTCCTCGACCAGGGATACGACATCAGGTTCGCGATCGAGCCCAAGCCCAACGAGCCGAGGGGCGACATCCTGCTGCCCACGCTCGGGCACGCGCTCGCGTTCATCAACGAGCTTGAGCACCCGGATCTCGTCGGCGTCAACCCGGAGATCGGCCACGAGGAGATGGCCGGGATCAACTACGCGCACGGCATCGCCCAGGCGATGTGGCACGGCAAGCTGTACCACATCGACCTCAACGGCCAGCACGGCCCGCGTTACGACCAGGACCTGCGCTTCGGCGCGGGCAACGCCCGCGGTGCGTTCTGGGTGGTGGACACGCTGCTGGCCGGCGGCTACGACGGCCCGGTGCACTTCGACTACAAGCCGCCGCGCACCGAGGACGACGAGGGCGTGTGGGTCTCGGCCGCCGCCTGCATGCGCAACTACCTGATCCTGCGGGCGAAGGCGCGGGCGTTCCGCGCCGACCCGGAGGTCCAGGCGGCGCTCGCCGCCGCCCGTATCCCCGAGCTCGCCCAGCCGACCCTGGCTCCGGGGGAAACCTGGCGCGATGTCCGCGACGCCACCGCCGACATCGACGCGCTCGCCGCCCGCGGCATGGGCTACGAGCACCTCGACCAGCTGGCTTTGGAACACCTCTACGGCGTCAGGTAGCTTTCGTCACGTGATGGCTCCCGAGGGACGACCCTCCCTTGCCCCTCGGGGTGGCCGGCCAGCCGGACGCGGTTGCGGCCCGCGTTCGGCTGGCCCTGGCCTTCCCTTGCCAGCCCTCCGTCCACGACCCCTCCGTCCACGACCCCGCAGAGTTCGGTGGTACGTTGCTGACCTCATCCCGTGACACGTCATCGAGGGACAGGTGCACGCTCTGGAGCCGACGGCAGTGTCGGCGGCTAAGGCAACGCCGCGGCTGAACCGCCCGTTCGTCGCCATGTTGATGCTGGCCAACTTCGGCACCAACGTGGCGCTGATCGCTCCCATCCAGAACATCTTGCCGCGGATGGTCGAATCGGCCTCCGGCGCGTCGGAGAAGGCGCTCGGCCTGGGCCTGGTGACCGGTCTCGGCGCGCTCGCGGCGCTTATCGTCAACCCGCTGGCGGGCCACCTCTCCGACCGCTGGGTCAGCGCCGACAACCGGGTGCGCACCATCCTCGTCGGCCTGGTGACCGGCGGGGTGGCCCACCTGGTCCTCGGCTACCAGCACTCCCTCGTGGGGATAGCCGTCTGGTGGACGCTCTGCCAGGCCACGATCAACATCGCGTACTCGCCGATGTCCGCGATCGTGGTGGACCACGTGGACAAGCGGTCCTGGGGACTCGTCTGGGGGCTGGTCTCGCTCGCCCAGGCGGTTGGCCTCATCCTTGGCCTCGCCGCGGTCGTCCTGGTGTTCCGGTCCCCCGCCGCCGGGATGACCGCCATCTCCGTCGGCTACGTGGTCTGCCTGATCCCGCTGGTCTTGGTCCTCTACCGGCTGCCCAGGGTCAGCTACGAGCAGCCAGCTTCCGCCGCCGGCGGCCGGCCGGACATGCGCGCCCTGCTCGCCGCCGGGGAGGGCTTCGGCCTGGTCTTCATCGGCAAGTTCCTGATCATGCTCGCGGAGACCATCGCGCTGCTCTACCTCTACTACTACCTGCAGGACGTCGTGCACTACCGCGACGCCGGAGACGGGCAGCTGATCCTCATCCTGATCGCGACCACGGCGGTCATCATCGCCACCGTCGTCATCGGGCGCGTCGCCGACCTGTCCGGCGGCTACCGCCGGTACGCGGTGCTCTCGTCGGTGCTGATGGCGGCGACCGGCTTCCTGCTCGCCGGGTTCGCCGTGTGGGCCCTGGTGCTGGTGTGCGCGTTCACCCTCGGGGCCGGCTACGGCGCCTTCCAGTCGGTCAGCCAGGCGCTGTCCACCCTGATGCTGCCGAGTCCGGCGAACGCGGGCCGCGACCTGGGCATCATCAACATCGCGTCGGCGGTTCCGCAGGTCATCGGCGCGCCCATCGCCGGCCTCGTGGTCGCGGGACTCGGCGGCTACCGTGGCCTGTTCGCGTTCGCCGGCCTCCTGGCGGTCGCGGCCGCGCTGGTCTTCGCGCGGGTCCCCTCCGCCCCGGAACCCGCGACGTCCCCGGCCTGACCCGGCGCCCGGCGCGGACAGGCCGTCAGCGCTCCTGCCATGCCGCCGCGTCGTCGCGCAGGGCGCCGTACTGCTCGCGTACCCCGGGTGTCACCGCACCCTCGTAGGTCACCGAGGGCCGGGCCGGCCAGGCCGGCGGCTCGGCGGCCCCGGACAGGGCCCAGGCCGCCTGGCGGGCCGCGCCGAGCGCCACGTACTCGGCCGCCTCGGGCACCACGACCGGCAGTCCGAACACCGCGGGCGCGATCAGCCGCACCGCCTCCGACTTGGCCGCGCCCCCGGTGAGCACGACCCGCCCCGGCGTGATCCCGCACGGCCGCAGGCAGTCGATCGCGTCCGCGAGGGAGCAGAGCACCGCCTCGACCGCGGCCCGCGCGAGGTTCTCCGGGGTGGCGTTGGCCGTGGTGAGCCCGCGCAGCACTCCGTTCGCCGCCGGCCGGTTGGGGGTCCGCTCGCCGTCCAGGTAGGGGAGCAGCACGAGGCCGTCCGCCCCGGGAGACGCCTTCAGCGCGAGGTCGGACAGTTCGGCGGCGGAGACCCCGAGCATCCGCGCGGTGACGTCCAGCACCCGGGCCGCGTTGAGCGTGCAGGCGAGCGGCAGGAACCGGCCGGTCGCGTCGGCGAACCCGCTCACGAGCCCGCTCGGGTCCGCGCTCATCGCGTCGGTCACCGCGTACGCGGTGCCCGACGTCCCGATCGACACCGCCACGTCCCCGCCGAGCAGCCCCATGCCAAGCGCCGCGCCCATGTTGTCCCCGGTGCCCGCCGAGATGGCCGCCCCCCAGGAGGTCCGGCCGGTCACCTCGGCCGGCGCGGCGACCCGGGGCAGCGTCACCGGGTGCCCGAGCGCCCGCGTCGCGTAATCGGGGAGCCAGGTGCCGTCAACGGGGGAGAAGTACCCGGTTCCGGACGCGTCGCCCCGGTCGGTGACCGGCCCGTCCGGTTCCCCGCCCGCGGCGCGCGGGCCGCCTCCGGCCAGCCGCCAGGTCAGCCAGTCGTGCGGGAGCAGCACGGAAGCGACCCGGGCCGCGTGCTCCGGCTCGTTCTCGGCCAGCCAGCGGAGCTTGGTGACGGTGAACGACATCGTCGGCACGGACCCGGTCCGCGCCGCCCATTCGGCCGGACCGCCGAATTCCGCCACCATCGCGGCCGCCTGCGGCGCCGACTTCACGTCGTTCCACAGCATCGCGGGCCGCACGACCGCGCCCGCGTCGTCGAGCGTGACCATGCCGTGCTGCTGCGCCGCGACCCCGACCGCCGCCGCGCGCGCCAGCAGGTCGCGTCCCGCCAGCGTCAGCGCCTCCCACCAGCGGTCCGGGTGGGCCTCGGTCCCGTCCGGGTGCGGCGCGGACGCCGCGCCGACGACCGTCCCGTCCTCGGCGTTGACGAGGAGCACCTTGGTTGACTGCGTAGACGAATCAATTCCAGCGACCAGCTTCACAACGGTGAAAGTAGCAAGCCGGGCCGCCCGCGTCACTAGCTGCCTGGAGGCGAGAATGACCGAAACATTTCGGCCGAACGGTCCGTGCTTTCACGCGTCCCGTCCCGCCCCTTCCGGGGCCGCACCGCGCACTGTCTGGCGGCACTGTCTGGCGGGCACTGTCTGGCGGGCACTGTCTGGATCGCGGAGGCGGGCCGGGTTAGTGTCCTGTTCTGCAATCGATCGCATTGCCGATGTTGCCGATGGAGGGTGCTCATGTCGCTACAGAAGTTCGTGCCGACGCCGCAGCTTGCCGAGTACAGCGAGCGCTTCAAGGACTTTTTCACGTTCACCCGCCGGGACGACGGCGTGCTGCTCGTCGAGGCGCACACGCTGGGCGGCCCGATCCAGCTCTCGGTGGAGAACCACCGGGCGCTCGGCCAGATGCTCAAGACCGTCGGCGCCGACCCGGAGAACGAGATCCTCATCCTGACCGGCTCGGGGGACGAGTTCATGATGGGCTCGGACCCCGAGGGCTTCGCGCTCGAAGAGGCCGACATGGAGTACTGGGCCTACGAGTACGCGTACAAGGACGGCAGGATCAACGTCTCCGCGCTCGTCAACGACCTGGGGATCCCCACCATCGGGCTGCTGAACGGCCCGGGGTTCCACACCGAGATCGTGCTGATGTGCGATATCTCACTCGCCGCCGAGGGCGCGACGGTCTTCGACCTGCACTACGACATCGGGTCGGTGCCCGCCGACGGCATCCACAACTGCTTCCAGGAACTGCTCGGCGTCAAGCGGGCGGCCTACGCGCTGCTCACCGGCGAGGCGATCACGGCGGAGCAGGCGCTGCAGTGGGGCATGGTCAACGAGGTCGTGCCGCGGGCGGAACTGATCGACCGGGCGTACGTGATCGCCGACCACATCATGACCCAGCCGCGGACCGTGCGGCGGCTGACCACGCAGATCGTCCGGCGGCCGTGGAAGCAGCGGATCGCGAACGACCTGGACGGCGGCTTCGGCATCCAGATGTTCGGCCACGTCGCCAAGAAGCAGGCCGTCCACGGCGAGAGCCACATCCGCGGCAGCGTCGACTACGTCCGCGAGGGCCGCAAGAACAACTTCGACTAGGCC
>DAHWEX010000631.1 GCA_027326205.1 Actinomycetota bacterium | reverse complement strand
TGGTTCGAAGGGCCCGGCGAAACTGCGGGACAGGGGCGGCCGGGCCTACGTCAGGCCGGCCGGCGCTGGCCGACGGGATCACCGTCAGCGCCGGCAGCAGGTCCGTCGTCGCGTCCCCGAACTTCTCGCCGGACACGGCGGGCACGCGGAACATCGCGCGGTGCGTCCGTGTCCGCGCCGTGACCGCCCCGGCCGCCCGGACCAGGAGCCGCCGAGCACCAGCGCGGGCGCCGGCGAGATCCTGCCCGCCGGTTCGCTCAGCGCCAGCGCGGGAGCCTTCCGCGGGCGGGGCGCCTGGAAGGTGCTTGGCCTGCGCGGCGGCCTACCGGACGGCGGCGGCCTCCTGGGCGTCGTCCGCGGCCAGGGTTCCGGGTTCGTCGCCGTCGCCGGGGCCGGGCAGCGGCACGTCGGCCACCGGCCGGCGCTGCCAGCCGGCCTTCCCGCGCTCGGCGAGGGCTGCCCACCAGTACAGGGCGATCGGGTAGGTGAAGTACCCGAACCGCGTCGCGGGGGACAGCAGGAACAGGGCGGCCAGCCCGGTCGCGATGCGCCGGGCGGCGGCGGCAGGCGTCGCCGGCGGGGAGGCCCGCAGCGAGGCCGCGGTGGCCAGGCCGGCCAGGGCCAGCAGCGCGAGCGCGGCGAGGTGCCCGCCGGACCCGAGCGTCGCGAGCAGGTGCCCCGGCAGCGGGCTGGCCGCCGGCGACTTCGCCGCGGTGAGCCCCAGCGGGTACGCCAGGGTGTTCCGCAGGAGCGACGACGGATGAGCCAGCGCGCCCGGCGCGAGCGCCACCACGAGCCCGGCGGCGCTTCCCGCCGCGATGCCCGTGAACCTGACGGCTGGCCGCCAGCCGTCCCGCGTGGCCACCAGCGCGGCGATGATCGCGAGCGCGGGCCACGCCGTGTACTTCATCGCGCAGGCGACCCCGAGGACAAGCGCGCCGAGAAGCGGGTCGCGGCTCCAGGGGCGCCCGTTCCCGGTACGCCGGTGCCGGGCCAGCAGCGCGAGCGACAGGCAGGTCAGCGCGATGACCGGCGGGTCGTTGATCCCCATGGCCAGCGGGAACGCCATGATCGGGCAGGCCAGCCAGAACGCCGCCTGCTCAGCCGCGTCCGGGCGGCGCGCGCTGTCCCCACGCCCGCCGCTGGCCCGCGGCCCGAGGGTGACCCGGAACGTCGCGTACAGCAGCGTAAACGTCACGGCGATCAGCCAGGTCTGCGTGTCACCGGGCACGCCGAGGGCGGCCGGCACGCCGAAAAGCGCCATGACCGGCAGGTACGGGTAGTAAGCGAGCCAGCCGCCAGCGGAAAGCGCCGCGGGGGACAGGTACGGGCTGCCGTGATGCAGCAGCAGCGCTCCCGCCCTGACCGCGACCGCGACGTCGGGGCCCGTGGGCTCCCGGGTCATCAGCCAGATCGCCGGGGCGGCCACCGCCCCCGCGATAGCGGCCGCGGCCGCGACCCGGCTGCCCCACGCCCGCCCCGCGGCCAGGTTCACGATCACCGCGGCCGCGGCGTACCCGCCCGCCGCCCAGGTACCCCACCAGTGGTCAAGCCCCGGGCCGCTGAAGAGGGCCACCCCGGCGGCATACACCGCGAATGCCGCGTACCAGACCCCTTTTTTTCCCATGCCATCGAGGATGCCGGGCACCGGGGCGGGAAACGATGGGGCTAAACACCCAAAAGACCCGGAATCCAGCCCCCCTCCTACCCTGAACCTGGCTGCACCTAGATGGCGCCGTCACAGCTCTCCGCGCTGGGCGAGCTGCTCGCGGAACTCGTCCATGGCCTCGTCCTGGTCGGTGCCGAGGCCGTCGAGCACGACCATCTCGGTTCCGGTCCAGTAGGCGCCCGCGAACCCGTCCGCGGCCGCGACGAGCAGGAAGTCGTGGGCGATCTTGATGTGATCGTGCACCGCGTCCCAGGAGGTCCCCTGCGGGACCAGGGCGATCGCCGGAGCCTCGCTGTCGTCGTAGGTAAGGCCGTCGAGCATGGGCTGCTTCTTCCTCGCGGGCGGCGGTCGCCCACACCCTAAGCGGCGGGCCGTCCGCGCGGCGTCTCATCGCAAGACGGGCCGGGGCGCCGGGCCGCCGCGTGCCGCGGAATGTCGGACCCGCGCCGTAGAGTTGCACCTACGGGCCGGCACGGGGAGACGGAGACACGGCCCGGAGGTGAACACGTCCAGGAGGAGGGGTCATGCGTCCGGTAACCGACCTGCAGCGGAAGGTCGCGCCGTTTGAGGTCGTCACCGAGATGACCCCCGCCGGCGACCAGCCGGCCGCGATCGCCCAGATCAGCGAGCGGATCAGCAACGGGGAGAAGGACACGGTCCTGCTCGGCGCGACCGGCACCGGGAAGACCGCGACGGTCGCCTGGGTGGCGGAGCAGCTTCAGCGGCCCATGCTCGTCATGCTGCCCAACAAGACCCTCGCCGCCCAGTTCGCCAACGAGCTGCGCGAGATGCTGCCCAACAACGCGGTCGAGTACTTCGTCTCCTACTACGACTACTACCAGCCCGAGGCGTACATTCCGCAGACCGACACCTACATCGAGAAGGACTCCTCGATCAACGACGAGGTCGAGCGGCTGCGGCACTCCGCCACCAACAGCCTGCTGACCAGGCGGGACACGATCGTCGTCGCCTCCGTCTCCTGCATCTACGGCCTCGGCACCCCGCAGGAGTACGTCGACCGCATGCTCAGGCTCAAGCTCGGCGACACGATCGAGCGCGACCAACTGCTGCGCAAGCTCGTCGGCATGCAGTACAGCCGTAACGACATCGCGTTCACCCGCGGCACGTTCCGGGTCCGCGGCGACACCATCGAGATCATCCCGCAGTACGAGGAGCTCGCGGTCCGGATCGAGATGTTCGGCGACGAGATCGAGCGGCTGTCCACCCTGCACCCGCTAACCGGCGAGGTGGTCAGCGAAGACCGGGAGCTGTACGTCTTCCCGGCGACTCACTACGTCGCCGGCGAGGAGCGGATGGCGCGCGCTATCGCCGGCATCGAGGCCGAGCTCGCCGAGCGGCTCGCCGAGTTCGAACGCCAGGGCAAGCTGCTGGAAGCGCAGCGGCTGCGGATGCGCACCACCTACGACATCGAGATGATGCGCCAGGTTGGCAGCTGCTCCGGCATCGAGAACTACTCGCGGCACATCGACGGCCGCGAGGCCGGGTCGCCGCCGAACACGCTGCTCGACTACTTCCCCGAGGACTTCGTCCTCGTCATCGACGAGTCGCACCAGACCGTCCCGCAGATCGGCGCGATGTACGAGGGCGACGCCTCCCGCAAGCGGATGCTCGTCGACCACGGCTTCCGGCTGCCAAGCGCGAGCGACAACCGCCCGCTGACCTGGGACGAGTTCACCGAGCGCATCGGCCAGACGATCTACCTGTCGGCCACGCCGGGCCCGTACGAGCTGCGGCGCGTCGCCGGGGACGTGGTCGAGCAGGTCATCAGGCCCACGGGCCTGGTCGACCCCCAGGTCATCATCAAGCCGACCAAGGGCCAGATCGACGATCTCCTGGAGGAGATCCGGCTGCGGACCGAGCGCTCGGAGCGCGTCCTGGTCACCACCCTCACCAAGAAGATGTCCGAGGACCTCACCGACTACCTGCTGGAGAATGGCGTCCGCGCCAGGTACCTGCACAGCGAGGTCGACACGCTCCGCCGGATCGAGCTGCTGCGCGAGTTGCGGCTCGGCGAGTACGACGTCCTCGTCGGCATCAACCTGCTCCGCGAGGGCCTCGACCTGCCCGAGGTGTCCCTCGTCGCGATCCTCGACGCGGACAAGGAGGGCTTCCTGCGCTCGCCGACGAGCCTGATCCAGACGATCGGCCGCGCGGCGCGGAACATCAACGGCGAGGTCCACATGTACGCGGACAAGGTCACCAACGCGATGCAGCACGCGATCGACGAGACCAACCGCCGGCGTGAGAAGCAGGTCGCCTACAACGCCGCCAACGGCATCGACCCGCAGCCGCTGCGGAAGAAGATCGCCGACATCCTCGACGCGATCATCCGCGAGGACGCCGACACGCAGGAGCTGATCGGAGGCGGCGGCCGCCAGCAGTCGCGTGGCAAGTCCCCGGTGCCGGGCCTGTCGTCCCGAGCCAGGGCAGCCGCCCAGGGGGCGGGCGAGTCGTCTCCGGGTGAGCGGGGCGCGGCCCGCGGCGACCTGGTCGGGCTCATCGGACAGCTCACCGAGCAGATGCACGCTGCCGCGGCGGAGCTGCAGTTCGAGGCAGCGGCCCGCCTGCGCGACGAGATCAAGGACCTCAAGCGCGAGCTGCGCGGCATGGAGGCCGCAGGCGTCTGACGCGGAACGGGCCACCCCTGGTCGGCGCTCTTCGGGCACCTTCCCGAAGGTCCGCGTCAGAGTGCCTACCCGGGGGGACGCCCCCCGGCCCCCGAGTGCGAGCTCCGCCCGCGGTCCGCGGGGCTACCGGCCGTGGAAGGCGGGCGCGTGCTTCCCCGTGAACGCCGCGAGTGCCTCGGCCGCGTCGTGGCCCGCCGGGTTGCCGCCACCGCGACGGCTCTCCGGAGGTCAGCCAGACGACTGGGTACTGACTGGCCGGCTACGCGTGCACGGGCGGGTGCCGGTCGTGCCACGGCGCCGCCTGCTCAAGCTGGCTGGCGACGCGGACGAGCAGGTCCTCGCGCCCGTAGGCGGCGACCAGTTGCACGCCGACGGGCAGGCCGCCCGGCGTCCAGTGCAGCGGAAGGCTGACCGCTGGCTGGCCGGTCATGTTGAACTGCGCGGTGTAGGGGATGAAGCTGGCGATCCGGCGTTCCTCCTGCTCCGGGCCTGCCGCGGTGAACCAGCCGAGTTCCGGCGGCGGCGCGCCGACGGTAGGCGTGAGCAGCAGGTCGTGACTGGTCCACCAGTCCGCCATCCGGCGGGTCCAGATCCCGAGCCAGGCCCGGCTCTGCAGGTAGCCCACCGCGCCGAGTTCCCGGCCCGCGCGGCGGTGGGCGGCGTTGCGCGGTTCGATCTCGTCCGCGCCGATCGGGCGGCCGAGCATTTCCTCGAACGCCTGCAGCGTCGCCTCGGTGTCGGCGGCGATGATGTTGATGAAGTGGCGCAGGAACTCGCGCTCGAACATCGCCGCGGGCGCGGACTCCTCGACGTGGTGGCCGAGCGACTCCAGCAGCGACGCCGTGCGGGCCACCGCGGCCCGGCACTGCGGGTCGTCGAGGTAGCCGTCGGCGCCCGGCGGCCGGTCGAGCACGCCGATGCGCAGCCGGCCGGGGTCGGCGCCGACCTCCCGCGTCAGCGGGCGCGGCAGCGGCGGCGCGTAGTAAGGGTCGCCGGGTACGGGGCTGCTGATCACGTCGAGGACGCCGTCGGCGTCGCGGACGGTGCGCGCGAGCGCCCCGTCGATCGTGCTGCCCGCCCACGCCTCCCCGGTGACCGGGCCCTGGCTCACCCGCGCGCGGGTCGGCTTGAGGCCGACGAGGCCGCACTCGCTCGCCGGGATGCGGATAGACCCGCCGCCGTCGTTGGCGTGCGCCACCGTGACCATGCCAGACGCCACCGCCGCGGCCGATCCCCCCGAGGAGCCGCCGGTCGAGTGACCGGGGTTCCACGGGTTGCGCGCCGCCGGGAAGCTCTTCGGCTCGGTGGTCACCGTGGTACCCAGTTCCGGCACGCTGGTCCGGCCCAGCGGCAGGAAGCCGGCCGCCCGGAACTGCTGGGCCAGGTAGGACGTGACCGGGATCCTCAGGTCGCGCAGCGGCCCGAGCCCGAACGCCGTCACCTCGCCTTCGACCGTGCAGCCCAGGTCCTTGAACAGGATCGGGACGCCGCGGAACGGGCCGCCGGGTAGCTCGCCCTCGGCCTCTCGCCGCGCCTCGTCGAACCTGGTCCGGATCACGGCGTCCAGCTTCGGGTTGACCGCCTCAATCCGCGCGATGGCCGCCTCGACCAGTTCCCGCGGGCTTACCTCGCCGCGGCGGACAAGATCCGCCTGTGCGGTGGCATCCAGCCACGTTGCCTCATCCACCCCCTAGACGCTACTCGCGACCGCGCCGCCGGCAAAGAGCGGAGCCTCCCCGGCCGTTCGTTGTAACCATCCAGTTGGTTGACCACGTGAATGGCGGGTCATACGCTCGGCGTGCGCCGCCGGCGGCGCCTGACCGGCGAAGGGGTGCGGCATGACCGAAGTCAGCGACGCGGGGACCGGCGCCCGGAGCGCGCCCGGGGTGAACCGGCGGGCGCAGATCGCCATGAGCGCGGCCGAGATCGGCCAGTTGCTCGACGGGATCCGCTCGCTGACCGTCGCGTCCGTCGGCCCCGGCGGGCGGCCGCACCTGGTGGCGATGTGGTTCGCGGTGCTCGACGGCGACATCTGCTTCGAGACGAAGGCCAAGTCGCAGAAGGCGGTCAACCTGCGCCGGAACCCGGCGATCTCCTGCCTGGCCGAGGACGGCGCGGTCTACCAGGACCTGCGCGGCGTGGCGGTCGAGGGCCAGGCCGAGGTCAGCGACGACCCGGAGTTCCTGTGGCGGGTGGGCGTCGGTGTCTGGGAGCGCTACTACGGCCCCTACACCGAGGAGCGGCGCCCACTGGTCGAGGCGTCGCTGCGCAAGCGCGTGGCCGTCCGGGTCCGCGCGACCCGGAACCGCTCCTGGGACCACCGCAAGCTCGGCCTGCCAGCCCCCGGCCCGGCGGCGGGCTCGACGGCAACCGCCCCCGGCCGCCGCCCCCGGTCGTGAATGCCCTCCCGGGCCCGGGCCGGCCGACCCGACGGACAAGACCGGGTCCGCGGACCCAAGACCGAGCCCGCGGACCCGGCCGACAGGATGGATCCGGTCGACCCGACGGCTGAGGATGGAACGTTCCCACGGCGCTGGCGACGTTTCCCGGGCACGAGGCCATTCTCGCCGGCGGCCCGCGACCCGGCCGCCGAGCCACGGGGCAGCCGCCGAGTCTGCGTATGATGTCAACTAACCGGATGGCAACGGGCCTCTTCACCGGAGTCGTCACCGGAGTTGCCGCCGGCAAGCGCGGCCGGCGCGCCGACGGGGGTCTCATCGGGAGGACTGAACGTGCCGCGACCGTCTCGCCGGGCGGAGGTGTGCGCCACCGCGGCGCGGATCTTCCGCGAGTACGGCTACAGCTCGGCGACGATGGACCTGATCGCCGATGAGGTAGGACTCAACAAGGGCACGCTCTACCACTACTACCCGGCCAAGAGCGCGATCCTCTTCGAACTGCTGTCCAAGCAGGCAGACGCGATCCTCGCGCTCGTCGACCGGGTCCCCGCCGACGGGACGGCCGCCGAGCGGTTGCGGGAACTCGTGCGACTGCAGGCCGGCTGCGTGTCCGGCAGGCACGGTGAGACTGACGAGATCGTGGTGTTCTTCCGGGAGCTGCCCTGGGCGGAGAAGCACCTGCCGCCCGCGCAGGCGGCGGACCTGCGCCGCCGCATCCGCAGGTACGAGCACTTCACCAGGCAGCTGCTGACCGCCGGCGTCCGCTCCGGCGAGTTCCGCCCGGTCGACGTCGGCATGGTCGTGTCGTCCATAGCCGGCGTCCTCGGCTACGTGCCGGTCTGGTTCCGCGCCTCCACCCCGAAGGCACAGGCCGCGCTGGTGCGGGAACTGACCGACTTCGTCTTGAACGGCATCGTCGCCGCGCCCCCGGGGCCACCAGGACCCGGGCCCGCCCCCGCCGCCGGGCCAAGGACCCCCCGCCCGCCGCGTCCGGTCAGCGCCTGACAGGGCACCTGCGCCCGCCCCCAGCCCACGCAGGGACCTACGGCGTTCCTTCACCCCCCGAGTCCGACCGCGGCGCCGTCGTGCGGCCGTGGCCCCAGCCGTACTGGCAGCCAGCCTGAGTACCAGACCTGAGTACCAGAAGCTGCGCGTGGACCGTTCGCTCACTGGCCTGTCATCCCGGCATCCCGGCCGATATCCGAAATCACGGATATCGACGCAGGCCATGATCGCGGAGACTTAATTTCCGGTGGAGACTTAATGCACCTATGAGCTGCGAATCTTCCGTGCGGAAAAAAGTCTCCGCGATCATGGGGGAGGGCGATGACCGAGATATCCGGCTATGCGGCTGATAGTCGCGCCGACCCCCCTTCCCGTGCGCTGTTTCCCTGCGTCCGACGGGGGCGGCCGACCGCTCAGCGCGGGACCGGGGAGCGGGACGGTCGCCGGTGGCGACCCGCGCCGGGAGACCGGGAGACCGGGCGGCCGGGAGATCACGGGGCCGCTGGCGCGCGGCCTCGCCTCGGTCTCCCGACGCGGGCGCGCACGTTCTCGCGGCACATCGTGCTCTCCGGTGCCGCCACGCGCCGCTGGTCCCCCGGCTATGAGCGGGCAGGTG
The DNA here is from genome assembly GCA_027326205.1 of Actinomycetota bacterium. Taxonomy (GTDB): domain Bacteria; phylum Actinomycetota; class Actinomycetes; order Streptosporangiales; family Streptosporangiaceae; genus Trebonia. Next base: position 934 of record DAHWEX010000631.1, on the reverse strand, counting down.
CCGGTTCCGGCCCTCCGCCGGAGCGCTGGCGGTGCTGTCCGCGTGCCGGAGCGTTTCCCCGTCAACCTTGTGTAATGTCCTCTAAGGCGGGATTTGTCGGGCTGTAGAGTGCACGTCATGCCCTGGGTGGTGCGTGAGGCGGTGCGCGACGTGAACCGCGCGGTCGGCCGGCGCTGGCGTGCCATCGACCCCCTGCTGCCCGACCCCGGGACGCTGCCGGCGGGCTGCGGCGAGCCGCTCGTCGTCACCGGCGAGCAGGGCCGCCTGGCCGGGCTCGGGGTCTGCGTCCACCAGCACATCCCCCCGCAGTCGCTGAACCAGACGTGGGGCGCCGCCGACCGGTTCACGCTGGTGCCCCGGCTGCCGGGCCAGGACGTCGCCGCCCCGGCCGACCTGCTGCTCACCCAGTGGCGTGACCACCTGGCCGGGATCGGCGCGGCCCGCGGCCCGGACACCTCGGCGAGCGTGGTGTGGCCGAGCCTGGACGTCACCGGGATCCAGGCCCTGCTGCGCCACGGCCTGCAGCCGATCACCGTGATCGCCGCGCGGACCCGGCCGAACGGACCGCCGGGCGCGCCGCGCCGCGCCTACGGCGTGACCATCCGGCCGGCCGGCCCCGCGGACGAGGAGCAGGTGCTCGACCTCGAACTGCGCCTCATCCGCTACGACATGCAGTTCGGCGGGCCGGTCTGGCGCACCGCCACCGCCAGCCTGGTCCGCGACGAGATCCGCGGCAGCCTGGCCCGCCCCGACCCGTGGACCTGGCTCGCCGAGCGGAACGGTAGCGCGGTCGGCCTCCTCGTCGCCCAGCCTCCGCAGGAGGCGGGCTGGATCGGGGGCATGACCAGCCGGTCCCCGGCGGCCTACCTGCAGACGATGTTCATCGACCCGGCCGAGCGGGGCACCGGGATCGGCGCCGCCCTGGTCCGCAACC
>DAHWEX010000605.1 GCA_027326205.1 Actinomycetota bacterium | reverse complement strand
CCGGGTGAGAACGCGGTCGGCGCGCGGTGGAAGTCCGAGCCGGCCACCGCGGTGACCGCGATCGGAGAGGGGCTGCGGGCGTTGCACGAGGCCCTGCCGACAGCGAGCTGCCCGTTCTCCTGGAGTGCCGGGCAGCGCCTGGACGACGCTCGCCGGCAGGCGGCTGCCGGCCGCCTGGATCCGGCTGCCTGGCACCCGTGCCATCAGGCGCTCACAGTCGACACGGCGCTGCGTCACGCCGCCGCGATCCCGCCCCCGGACAAGCTCGTGGTCTGCCACGGCGACGCCTGCGCGCCGAACACGCTGCTGAGCGAGGACGGCCGCTGGGCCGGCCACGTGGACTTCGGCCTGCTCGGCATTGCCGACCGGTGGGCCGACCTGGCCGTCGCGACGTGGAGCGCCGAATGGAACTACGGCCCTGGCTGGGACGGGCTCCTGCTCGACGCCTACGGGGTCCGTCCCGATGCCGGGCGGACCCGCTACTACCGGCTGCTTTGGGACCTCAGCTCGTGATCCCGCAGGGGCGGACGTCTAGTGTTCACGGCGAGCGGCGGGCAGCGCCGAGGGCGTGGGCCAGCTGGCGGCGGAGCCGGGCGTTCTCGTCGGCGAGCTGCTTGTTGCGGTCGAGAGCAGCGGCGAGCCTGGCGCGCAGCGACGCGTCGGTTGCCCGCTGGCCCGCAGGGATGGCACCGACGGAGCCGGTGCCGCTTGTCTTTTGCCGCAGCCTGCGGACCTGATCGCTGATATCGGGCTGGGTATAGAGCCACGACCGTGAGACGCCCGCCGCCTGCGCGACGGCGGCGAACGTCACGGGAGCGTCGGCACGGTCGAGCTCGCGCAGGGCCTGGATGGCTTTTTCCCTGGTCAGCTCGTGCCGCCGCGCTGCGGCCTCGGAGAGCGGGTCAGGACGCACCGGCGGCCGCCTCCTTCCCGTCCTGCCCTTCGGCTTCGAGGGTGGCGATGATCTTGTCCAGGTTGCCGGCAACCTGCCGGTTCATCTCGGCGACGCGGGCATGGCCCGCGGCTTCGGCGGCTGAGATGATCTGCAGCGTGGCCTGCCGCTCGGCATGGTGCTGCGGGAGGAACTCCGCCGTAGTCACGAACATCGGGCAAGTCAAGCACGCATCAGGTGCCCACTCCTGAGAATCGACCCCGCCCAGCGCCACCGCCTGGAGGAGATCCGCGACAACCTCCACGCCCGCATCGCCGAAGCCGAACGCGAAGGCTGGACCGGCGAAGCCGAAGGACTCAAGGTCAGCCTCGCCGCAGGCACCCCGTCAGCCTCCGCGACACCGTCACCGGCATCGACAACGACAACACCGCCCGACTGGTTACCGCGATCCGCCACGCGTCAGGCAAACGACCACGAACAGTTGGTACCGATGACCGCCTTTAGGCCCGCGATGACCTGCCCAGCGACGGCGCTACAACGATGTCGGTTGGGCAGCGGCCGCCATCTCTGCGCGGAACCGCTGAGCCAACGCGGTCACCTCGGCCTCAGCGGCCCTCCAGGCTCATGGAATTTGCCTTATCAAGAACCTCCCGCACCTGCTCAGCTGTCAGACGCCGGACCTCCCAGATCAGTACAGCCACATCGACCGGAACCGAATACGTAGGTACCCTACCGTCGGGCAGCCTGACATCGCCCAACGCCGCCAGGTCACCAGCCGGGATCCCCAGCACGCACGACAGCGAAGCCGACCAGCGAATCAGGAGTCAGCCGGTTAACACCACGTCCCACCGCCCCAACGGTTGCCGCCGACAGGTACAGGTGCCCGCCGGTCAACCGCGTAAAGGTCTCGGCCGATTGCCACCAGTTAAGGTTCCGGTTACTGAGCATGCGCATCAGTTGGGCGCCAAAGCCTGGCGGGTACTGCTCATAGCTCTTCGGCACCGGGACGGGCCGGGTGCGGGCATGCTGCGGCAGCGACCTGGCGTACTCAAGCAACTGTTCCCTAGATCCTGGCGGCAGGCATACAGAACGTCCTGCGACCTTGGGTACCAGCGAACCCGCCCTGGCGTCTAGGGGGGCTAGTTCTTCCGGCACCGGCAGCCCCGCGATCACCAGTAGGTCTGCCACGTGCAGACCAAGCGCGGGCGCGAGGTTTGTCAGAAGCGACATGCTCGGACTCGCGCCTTTGAACACCGCCTGAAGTTCGGGTTCCGGGATCTCGGCAAGCCCGGAAAGGCTGCGCACGTCCAGCTCCCGGTGGCCAGACAATCGTGCAAGAAACACTCCGAACGCTGGATATCCACTCATCCCATTACCTTGATCGTATCGCTCTACCAGAAGGGAACAGGATCCCATGCATCCGCGCCTGGCGCTGGTAGCCCGTGTCTCTCAAATGCTGCTCGCGCGATTTGTTCCAGCGGCATGTATCCGGACGTGTCCCTTGGCATGTAGTGACCTGAGTTATTGTCAAATTCGGTAATCGCACCTGTGTCATCGACTTTAAATCCTCCTGCCATTGTACTAAGCAGAAGATAAGTTTTTAGAGGGTACGGTCTTATGATAAAATGCTATTATGGCACGCAAGGGACGGCGCTCCAGCCACGAAGAGCGGATTCGCGCTATGCAGCTTTTGGCGGAAGGGCGAACTAGGCCTGAGGTGGCGAAAATCCTCGGGGTTGCCGAATCTTCGATTTACGTCTGGCAGAAGGATTATCGCAAGGGCGGGCTTGCTGCTCTTTCCACGAAAATCGCTTCCGGGCGGAAGTCGCTGCTGAGCGACAAGCAGATGATTGAGCTTTCCAGGATGCTGCGGCTAAACCCCCGGCAATTGGAGTTCGACTTCGGGCTGTGGACGCGCAGGCGCGTCCGAGAGCTGATATTGAGGAAATTCGGGGTCGACTACTCGGAGCAGAATGTAGGGCGCATCCTAAAATTGCTCGGCTTTTCCCCGCAACGGCCGGTTTACCAGGCGGCCCAGCAAGACGACGAAAAGCGCCGTAAATGGATGGAAGAGGAGTTTCCGGCAATCAGGAAGCGGGCCGCAGCTGAGGGTGCGCAGATCTTCTTCGCAGATGAGGCCGGGTGCCGCAACGATCACCACTCCGGGACCACGTGGGCGCCCGTGGGTGAGACTCCCGTCGTGAAATTCACGGGAAAGCGCGAGTCGATAGGCATGATATCGGCAATCAGCATGCGCGGATCAATGCACTGGAGAATCTACGAGGGATCCATGAACTCGGCTCGCTTCCTAGATTTCCTCAAGGACCTCATCAGTGATGTAAAGGGCAAAATATTCCTCGTCGTGGACAACGTCAGCTACCACAAGTCGGCGGAGACAAGAGACTGGGTCAAAAAGCACGAGAGCCGCATCGAGTTGTTCTACCTGCCCGGCTACTCTCCGGACCTGAATCCCGACGAATGGGTCTGGAAGAATGTAAAGAACGACAACGTTGCTCGTATCGTCCCGGACCGTCCCGGTCAACTCTTCGAAATCGCAGAGAAAGCGCTGCGCATGCTCTGGGGGACTCCGGCAAAAATCCGGTCGTTTTTCTCCGATCCGCACCTTGCATATATTCGCCACGCGTACGCCTAAGTTCTCCAATCCTCTAAAAACTTAATTTCGAATTAGTACTTGTGCTTTACCCCTCGCAATCCCAACAGCACCTGGCGCCGGGTCAACCGGCAGCGTGCGCAGAAGATGATCGAACTGGGAATGATGCGTCCGCGCGGACAGGAACTCATCGACCATGCCAAGAGCATCGGTACCTGGGCGAAACTGGCCGACGCGCAAAATTGCGTAATACCCGACGACCTTCAAGTCCTCTTCGACAAGAACGAAACGGCGTTCCGTAATTTCCAGGCTTTCCCGCCCTCGTCTAAGCGGGTCATCCTCGAATGGATCGCGCAAGCGAAGAAGCCGGAGACACGGCAGCGACGGGTTAACCAGACCGTGGAACTGGCCGCCAGGAACGAGCGGGCCAATCATTACTGACCGGCAGGCCGGCTGACCTGCCCCAGCGCCACAGGGAGGCGGTGCGCGATGACCGGGCCGATCACCTACGAGATGCCGCAGCTTGAGTGACTTGAGGCGGAGGCGGTGCACATCTTCCGCGAGGTCGCGGCGAACTTTGAGAAGCCGGCACTGCTGTTCTCTGGCGGGAAGGACTCGGTCGTCATGCTGCATCTCGCGCGGAAGGCGTTCTGGCCAGCGCCGGTGCCTTTCCCGGTGATGCACGTAGACACCGGGCAGAACTTCGACGAGATCAGGGAACAGTTCCGGCGATTCGCGATGAAGCTTGAGGTGTCGGACCTGACGTTCATCCCGGTTTCGGCGCTGGACGGCGACAACGTGGTGGGCCGCAGCGCGGCGATGCCGTGGTACGAGGGGAGTTCGCTGCTGAATCACCTCGAGGAGGTCCACGTAGCGTCCGACCGTGATCTTATCAACGTGCGCTTTCCCGTGCAGTACGTGATACGCCCGCACCAGTCGAGCGACGCGGCGCTGCACGACTTCCGGGGCTATGCGGGCACCCTGGCCTGCGGCGTGATGGGTGTCGGTGACGACGTCGCGGTGCTGCCGTCGGGACTGACGACGCGGGTCTCGGCGCTCTGGAGGCCGGGAGGTCAGGAGATCAGCGAGGCTTTCGCCGGGCAGGCGATTACCGTCGAGTTGGCCGACGACATCGACATCGGCCGCGGCGACCTGATCTGCCGCCCGCACAACCGGCCGTGCGTCGGCCAGGAACTCGACGCCATGGTCTGCTGGCTGTCCGCCGAGGGCGAGTTGGCCCAGGGCGCGCGCTACGTCCTGCAGCACACCACCCACTCGACGCGCGTAGAGGTCAGCGAAGTCGATTACCGCCTCGACGTGAACACCCTGCACAGGGACAAGGAAGCCAGCGGACTGTCTCTCAACGAGATCGGGCGGGTCCGGATCCGCACCCAGCAGTCGCTGTACTTCGACGCCTACCGCCGCAGCCGCGAGACGGGAAGCTTCATCCTCGTGGACGAGGCGACCAATAACACGGTCGCGGCGGGCATGATCACCGGGCCCGCGCGGCGGGAGCCGCGCGAGGGGCACGCCACCAGTGGCGCCACGATCTGGCTCACCAGCCTGCCCGGCCCGGTGGACGCCGTCGCGGCCGAACTCCAGCGGCGCCTGGGTGACGCTGGCCGTCCGGCTTACCTGCTCGACGGCGACAACCTGCGGCGCGGGCTCAACGCCGACCTCACGTTCGGAGCCGAGGACCGGGCCGAGCACATCCGGCGCGCCGGCGAGGTCGCCAAATTGCTGGCGGACGCGGGCCTGGTCGTGATCGTCGCCCTCGGTGACCGCGACGGGCTCGCTGAACCCGAGCGGGCGGCTCGAGAGAAAACGCGCTCCTCGCACGCCGTCGCCCGCGTTCCCTACCTTGAGTTTCGGCTGTGCCCGGAGGACGGCGACGCCGCGGGGCAGGCGGCACTGCTCATGAGCATGCTCGACCAGCTTGACGGCGCTACATAGAAACTGTGTGAGATATTCACGTTTCGGGCTGACCTGGGCAGGCGATGGCTCATATTGATACGACAGTCATAACCGTGTTGCCGGTCTGGATCTTGTCGCGCTTCTTCAGCAACTGGACTGAAAGGACATGGCGCCCGTTGAGCAGGGTGCCATTGGTCGAGCCGAGGTCTTCGAGGTACCACAGGCCGCGAACGGTCTGGAAACGAGCGTGCTGGCCAGAAGCGAAGTCGTCGTCGATGGCGAGGCTGCCCTCACGGCCGACGGTGAAGTCGGCACCGAAGGTATGCCCCTGTCCTCCGAGTTCGAGGATCAAGGACCTGCTATGGGGCGGCGGCTCAGGTGCTCCGGCACGAGAACGCTGTCTCGCGCCGCCAGATCGGCCGG
>DAHWEX010000580.1 GCA_027326205.1 Actinomycetota bacterium | reverse complement strand
GTCGAGGTACTGGTCCACGCCGGCGCGGGCGACCTGGGTAACCCGGTCGGCCACGTAAGCCCGGGAGGCGGACAGGCGCTGCCGCAGGCCCGGGTGAAGCGCCTCGAGTCGCTGGGCCAGGGACCGGTCGGCGGTGAAGCTAGCTCCGCCGCCGAGCAGGTGATCCCAGGCCCGCGCGAGGCTCGGCACCGCGGTATCGAGCATCCAGGCAGCCTACCGTGACGCCCGCGCGCGGCCGGCGCTCCGCCCGGCCGCTCCGCCGCGCCGTGCGCCGCCACGTCAGATATTGCGCGCGGCTAGGGTTGGGCTGTGACTGATGCCGATGAGTGGACCAGGCGCGGCTCGTCGTTCGGCGCGGTGGCCGACGCGTACGCCGCGCACCGGCCGGACTACCCGGCGGACGCCGTGCGCTGGTGCCTCGCGCCGGCCGGACGGGAGATCGCCGGCCTGCGGGTGCTCGACCTCGGCGCGGGGACCGGCAAGCTGACGGCGCTGCTGCTGGCGCTCGGCGCGGACGTGACCGCGGTCGAACCCGACGCGGACATGCTGGCCGAACTGCGGCGGCAACTGCCGTCGGCGCGGGCGCTGCAGGCGCCGGCGGAGGCGATCCCGCTGCCGGACGGGTCGGTCGACGCGGTGCTGTGCGGTCAGTCACTGCACTGGTTCGACCTGCCGCGGGCGCTGCCGGAGACCGCCCGGGTGCTCGCCGGCGGCGGCGTGCTCGCCGCCCTGTGGAACAACGACGACGACCGGGTGCCGTGGGTCGCCGGCCTGCACGAGGCGGCCGAGCGGGCGGTCTCCCCGTCGCTGTCCGTCCGCCGCCTGCAGACGGCCGACCTCGGACCCGGCCCGTTCGGGGAGAGCTACCGGCCGGCGCAGCGCGCCGAGTTCCCGAACTCCCAGCCGCGCACCGCGCGGTCGCTGCTCGCGGCCGTGGCAACGCACTCCAAGATGCTGGTCATGCCCGCGGCGGAACGGGAGCGGGTGCTCGCCCAGGTCCGCGGGTACCTCGCGTCCCGGCCGGAGACGACGGGCGAGTTCGAGCTTCCGATGGTCACCACCACGCTCCGCGCCGTTCGCAGGTGAACGCGCGCCGGCAACACGGGATAGAGTCCAGTCGTGGAGACCGAGACCGATCTTGAATCACTGTCATCACGCGAGTTGCACGATCTCGCGGTGCGCCGGGCCCTGCACCACGCGGACCTGGGCTTCTTCTGGGAACTGCTGCGCACGATCCCGGCGGCCGAGGCGCTAGAGGGTGACGTGCGCACGGCAGGCGAGGACCTCACCAAGGTCTCGTCGCTGTTCTCGAACGCGGTCACCCTCGGGGAGGGCAACCTGGCCGAGGAACTGCGCCCGGTCTACCTCGACTACCTGCGCAAGCACCCCCCGAAGCGCTAGCGGAAGAATCACGAAGCATCCGGCCCGCCAGCGACGCCGAGCGCGGCGCGCCCGCTTCCGGGTGCGCCGCGCTCGGTCGCCGTCCGCTGCCGCTAGGCCTGCAGGACGCCCTCGATCTCGAGGTTGATCGTGACGTTCTCGCTGACCGCCACGCCGCCGGGGACGCCGGGGATCGGGCCGTTGAAGGCGACGCCGTAGTCCATCCGGTTGATCTGCGTGCTCGCCGAGAAGCCGCAGCGGGTGCCGCCGTAGGCGTCCGGGCCGAAGCCGCTGATCTCGAGGTTGAACGCGACGGCCCTGGTGACGCCCTTGAGCGTCAGGTCGCCTTCGAGGACGTAGCCCTCCTCGCTCGCCTTGATGGCGGTCGAGGTGAAGTTCATCGTCGGGTACTTCTCGACCTCGAAGAAGTCGGCGCTGCGGATGTGCGCGTCGCGCTGCTCCTGTCCGGTGTTGATCGACGACAGGTCGACCGAGGCCGTGACCGTCGAAGCCAACGGGTCGTCGGCGGTGACGATGCTGCCCTCGAACTTGTCGAAGCGGCCGCGCACCTTGCTGACCATCATGTGCCGGACAACGAACGAAACCTCGGAGTGAACCGGGTCAATCGCCCACGTACCGGCTACGTAGCCGGGAATCTCCACGCTCATCGAGCCTCCAGGGAAAACGATGCGACTGCTACGCTGAAGTGCGTTACTTCCTAACAGTAACCAATGAATAGTTGACGTGTCAAGCACTATTATCTCGCGTGCCGACCGCGTAACCTGATCCCATGACGGCAACAGGCGGCGAAACGGCACCGGGGTTCGCATCGGCCTCTTGCCGGGTCCGCGCCGTGCTCGACCGCATCGGCGACAAGTGGTCCATCTACGTGGTGGACCGCCTCGGCGGCGGCCCGCGGCGGTTCAGCGAACTGCTGCGCGGCATCGACGGCATCACCGCCCGGATGCTCACCGTGACCTTGCGCGGCCTGGAACGCGACGGCATCCTGACCAGGACCGTGCACGCGGCCGTCCCGCCGCGGGTGGACTACGCGCTCACCCCGCTGGGCGAGACCCTGCTGTCGGCGATCGGCCAGCTGGTGACGTGGGCCGACGCCCACCTGCCCGAGATCGAGGCCGCGCGCGCGGCCTACGACGGCGAGGACGACGAGTCGCCCTGCCCCGAGCAGGCCGCGGGCTGAGCCCGCCGCTCCGGCCGTCGCCCGTGCCCGGCCGGAGCGGGCAGAAGGCAAAATCCATCATCCCGAACGGCCGGTTGCTCCGCGCCGTCCGTCCCCGTCGCACCCCGCCAGGCCACGCGGCCGGTTGGCGATTCACGAAATATCCGGAATGTCGTGGCGCGTCAGCGCCCGACATTCCGGCTCCGGCGGCCGATCAGCCCGCGTCAGGGCAGCCCGCGCGAGGACGGCAGGCGCGCCCTACGGCGCGACGTGCTGGCCCGCCAGCCAGGCGGCGCCGCGCGCGTAGAGGGCCTCGACCGCCGGGCCGCGCAGGCCCGGCATGTCGGCCTTCACCGGGTAGCCGGCCTGAACCTGCAGGTAGGCGAGGTAGCGGTAGCCCTCGGGGTAGCGGGCCAGCAGGTCCTGGTCGAACTCGACCCGCTCCCCCGGCGTGACCGGGTCCAGCCGGTCCTTTTCGTAGATCGGCTGCCGGAGCACGATCCCCCACCTGCCCGCGCGCTTCTCGAAGAAGTCGTAGAACCGGCCGGTGCAGGCGACGTCCGCGAGCACGCCGTGCACGGGGCCGCGCTGCAGGATCGTCATCCGCGTCTGCGAGATCGCCCGGGTGCCGTTGACGGTCGCCTGGCTGGCGCCGGTGAAGTGCAGAATGTTCACGCCCTTGGCGAAGCCCTCCTGGCTGACCCGGATGAAGTCGTCCCGCGGCCCCTGGAACCAGGTCGCCATCATGTAGCCGTCGTCGTGCCACTGCTCGCGGAACAGCTCCCAGTCCGCGGAGTCCCGCGCGATCACCCAGGTCTCGACGACTTCCCTGATGGCGAGCTTGTCGGCCATCGTCTCGTTGCTCATGAGGTCAAGTCTTACCCCAGGTCCCCTCCCGGGCGCGGCGCCGCCTCCGGTGCGGGATGACGGCAGGCGGCGCCGCCTCCGGCCTCCTCATCCGGCCGGTCCCGGGCGCACGCCGACCGGGGACGCGGCCGGGACGCGATCCGGGCAGCTACCCGAAGAGCGCTTCCGCCCGGTCGAGCGCGTGGCGGAGGTTGTTGCCGCCGACCAGGGCCCTCGCCTCGTCGACAGCGAGCCAGCGCAGCGGGGAGTTGTCGTTCTCCGGGATCGCGGCGTCCGGGTCGCGGGTGGCGAGGACGTAGCGGAGATCGGCGTGCTCGTGCTGCGGCTCGGTCGCCGACGCGCGCACGTGGCACACCGCGGCGTGGCGCAGCGAGGCATCCGGCCACGGCACGAGGTCGGTGAGCCCGGTCTCTTCCGCCGCCTCGCGAAGCGCGATCTGCAACGGGTCGGTCTCTCCCGGGTCCCCGTGGCCGCCCACCTGGAGCCAGCGGCCGAACTTGTGGTGCCAGCGCAGCAGCACCCGGCGGGTCTCCGGGTGCACCACGAGCGCCGAGGCCGTAAAGTGCAGCGGCAGCGCACGGGACCACGGGTCAGCGCTGGTCACCGCCAGTTGGTTCATCCGCTCAAGGTCGGCGACCTCTGTCTCCCCCATGGCCCGGTATCCGGCCAGCAGCCCGCGCAGCACTGGTCCATGGTGCCACGCCCCTGCGGCGCGCGAGCGCCTATCCGACGGATGCCCGTCCATCACCTTTAGTCACATCAGAGCACATTAAGTCACAATGAACTCAGCGGCATGATTTGAGCAAAGAATCGAACGTCGGCCAGCGAGATCAATTTGTTTTCGTAAATAGTTTCCATCTCCATCGTACGTGTGTTCTAATGACAGTCATGAAACCGCCCGCCGCGGCGCCGACCGGCCCGGCGCCCGCAGCGCACTTCCCCGCGCCGCGGACGCCGGCCGCCCCCGCACGCGGACGATAGGGACCGGCACCGCCGAACCCGGAACGGACCACCGACCCGCCACCGACAGCACACGAGGGGTGATCATGACGCCCGACTTCGAACATACAAGCTATCCTGATGATGACAGGATTGCCACCCTGGAACACAGGGCCGCCGAACTGGAGCGGAGGCTCCTGGCGGTCACGCACCCGGAGGGGCTGCCCGAGTGGGGAAACGTGGCCACCCCCGGTGATGCCTGCCTCGCGAGTGACGCCTTCCCCGACGATGACATGCCTGACGCCGACCCCGGCCAGGACGACCCCGGCGAAGCGGACTCCGGCAACGGCATCCTCGGCGACGCGGATCCCCGTGAGGGCGAGACAGACGACAGCGATCCCCGGATTCGCCGTGCGGTCCCTTCCGGGGCCGGCCGGACAGAGGCGCTGATCAACCGCGGCCGCCCGCGGGCGGGCCGGCCCCGGGGGCGGCGGCTGCTCGCGCACTGGCGGCTGGTGACGGTGGGCGCGGCGGCGCTGCTCGCCGGCGTCATCGCGGCCCTGGTGGTGACCGGCGGCTCGGGCGCGAGCTGGCCCGCGAGCGTGGCCACCGTGCAAGGCGAGATCAAGCAGGCCTGCGCCAACCCCGACGTGGCCGCCGAGCCGAGCGGCTTCAACTTCGCCTGCGCGAAGGACTCGCAGCCGGTGCTGTGGGTGTTCGCGCTGCTGACCAGCGGCGGCAACCCGGGGTTCGTGGACCAGGCGACCGGCCGCCGGGGGCTGGAGCCGGTCCAGCCCGCGCAGGGCGGCGACATCGCGTGGTCCCTCAACCTGCACCACCCCTACGACCCGGCCAACCCCGTGGACAGCCTCACCGTCGCCGCGCGGGCCATCAACAACATCATCAGCGGCGCGACCCTGACCTCATCCACGGGCGGCGCGCTGGTCGAGCCGGGCCTGGAGAGCAAGGCGGCCAACTGCCAGCGGTACACCGGCTCGGCGCAGCTGGTCACCCGCTCGGGCTACCCCGCGAGCTGCGCCTCTCCGGTGAGCAGCCCGGCGGGGCAGGCGGCGCTGGTGAGCGACGTGTTCCAGCAGTGGATGGGCGGCACGCCGTCGCGGATCGCCGCCGAGGCCGGGGTGCTGTTCGTGAACGCGGGCGACCCCGGTAACCCGCAGGTCCAGGCGATCCTGGCCAGCCTGCCGGCCTCCGGCGGGTAACCGCGGCGCACCGCCCGCCCCGCGGCACCTTCCCCAGCGCCACCTCCCCCAGCGACACCCCGAAGGAGCCCAGCGACCAAGAAGTCTCGCGCCCCAGGCGCTCGTGAACTGCAG
>DAHWEX010000541.1 GCA_027326205.1 Actinomycetota bacterium | reverse complement strand
TGCCGGGGGCGAGCCCCCGGGTCGGCGCCTGCGGCGCCGGGTTCGTCTGCGGTGGTGCTGGTACCGGTCCGCTTTCCTTGTGGTGGCTCGCCTAGGTGGGGGGAGTCCCTCCCCCGTTGCCCCCTTGCCGGGGGCGAGCCCCCGGGTCGGCGCCTGCGGCGCCGGGTTCGTCCGCGGTGGTGCTGTTTAGTCGTCGACTGTGAGGCCTTCCCGTAGCTGGGCCAGCGTCCGGGCGAGTAGCCGGGACACGTGCATCTGGGAGATGCCGAGCTCGGCGGCGATCTGCGACTGCGTCATGTTCCCGAAGAACCGCAGCAGCAGGATCTTCTTCTCGCGCGGCGGGAGCCGCTCGAGCAGCGGCTTCAGCGACTCGCGGTACTCCACGCCCTCCAGGGCGTCGTCGATCATGCCGAGCGAGTCGGCCACGGCGGGCGCGTCCTCGTCGCCCGAGTCCGGCGCGTCGAGGGACACCGTTGAGTACGCGTTGGCCGATTCGAGGCCCTCGAGCACTTCCTCTTCGGACATCTGCAGGTGGGCGGCGAGTTCGCTGACGGTGGGCGCGCGGCCCTCGCGCTGTGCCAGTTCGCCGATCGCCTTAGTCAGCGAGAGCTTGAGCTCCTGGAGTCGCCGCGGCACGCGGACGGCCCAGCCCTTGTCCCGGAAGTGGCGCTTGATCTCGCCGACGATGGTCGGCGTGGCGTACGTGGAGAATTCGACGCCCCGCTCCAGGTCGAACCGGTCGATGGACTTGATCAGCCCGATGGTGGCGACCTGGGTAAGGTCGTCGAGCCACTCGCCCCGGTTGCGGAAGCGCCGGGCCAGGTATTCGACGAGCGGCAGGTGCAGTTCCACCAGGGTGGCCCTGATCTTGGCGCGCTCGGGGTCATCGGCCGGCAGCACGGTGAGCCGCTGGAACAGTTCCCTCGCCTGCGTGCGGTCGGGCGAAGAGTGCTCCGAGCGCGGCGGTAGCGGCGGCGGCAGCGTTTCCTCGCTGACCGCCACCTCGACCTGGACCTCGAACTCGTCAGTCACCTGGACCTCGTATTCGCTGCTCAACTCATCCGCCCCGGCGCTTGGCGAGGACGATCGAGACCCTGTCATCAGGGCCGAGCCTGGAATCGACGGATCCGGCGAGCGCGGACAGCACGGTCCACGCGAACGTGTCGCGGGCGGGCATCCTCGCCTCCGCCGCGGTGACCGACACGGTGATGGTCACCAGGTCGGCGCCAAGCTCGAAAACGCATTTCAGGTCGGTTCCGGGGATCGCCTGGGCGAGCAGCATGGCGCACGCCTCGTCGATCGCGATGCGCAGGTCCTCGATCTCGTCGAGGGTGAAGTCGAGCCGGGCGGCGAGCCCGGCTGCGGCGGTGCGCAGCACGGACAGGTAGGCGCTCTCGGCCGGCATCTTGACCTGCACGTAATCTGCCGTCTCGCGGCCCCCTGGGGGTGCCGTCGGCGCGGCGGTGTCTTCGGTCACGTCTCTCCGTCGGTCATTGTCACGGGGCCGGCGACAGGCCGGCCACAAGTGCAACTTACCGCTGTTCTCACCCAGGCGGGCGACCCCCGTCCCCCCGGCGCCGTGTCGCGGGGCCGTCGCGTTGTCTCCATGTAGAACGCGTTAGGGCTGGTTCCCCTTCCTGGGGAACCAGCCCTAACGAAAACCGCCAGGCTCAGGCCTGCTTCGTCTCCCAGAAGATCTTGGCGATCTCCTCGATCTTGGCGAGCAGCTTGTCCGCGGTCTCGACGTCGGTCGAGCCCTTCGTGCCGCCCGCGCCGGCCAGCTTGGTGGCCTCGTTGAAGAGGGTGTGCAGCTGGGGGTACTTCTCGAAGTGCGGCGCCTTGAAGTAGTCCGTCCACAGCACCCACAGGTGGTGCTTGACCAGTTCGGAGCGCTGCTCCTTGATGATCAGCGCACGGGCCCGGAACGCCGGGTCGTCGTTGGCGGCGTACTTCTCAGCGATGGCCTTGACGGACTGCGCCTCGATCAGGGCCTGAGCGGGGTCGTACACGCCGCAGGGGAGGTCGCAGTGAGCGTGGGCGACGGACTTCGGCGCGAGCAGCCGGGTAAGCAGCCTCATCGGTTCCCTTTCTCCGAGCCAGAACAGTATGGTTTCTCTTTCCGACACCGACACTACTCTGCCTGGTTGGAGTTAAACGTGCCTGCCCGCCCCCGACGTCGGCCGGTACCGCGCTGGCCGCTGCTCCGGGTCGCGGTCGCCGAGCGGTCGATGCTCCCGGCCCTGCAGCCGGGCGACTGGCTACTCGCCTGGCGGACAAGGCGGGTCAGGCCGGGCCAGGTAGTGCTCGCCTGGCACCCGGAGAAGCCGGGCTTCCTGCTCGTCAAGCGGGCTGCCTGGCGCGAGGACGGGGGCTGGTGGCTGGCGTCGGACAACCCCGCCGCGGGCGCGGTCGACAGCGCCCGCTTCGGCCCGGTGGCCGCGGACAAGATCGTGGCGGTGGTGCTGGCCCGCTACTGGCCGGTTCGCCGCCGGGGCAGCCGCTAAAGAGACAGCGAACGGGTCCTGGTCGCACCGGAACGCAGGAGAGCCCCGCCCAGGGGGGGCGGGGCTCTCCGTGCTGCTACGCGGGCTGTGCGCCGAGGCTAGATGAGGGTCTCCGGCGGCACGTCGTGCTCCATGGACTGCGCGTTGACCAGCGCGAGCATCTCCTCACGGGGCAGCTTGGTGTACATCGCCCAGTAGTAGATGACGAGGCTGAACACCGCGATGACCACCAGGTCCCACCAGAGCGGGATCGTGTTGGTGTTGACCGGGGCGAGCGCCGCGCCGCCGCTGTACTGGCCGAGCCACGAGATGATGCCCATGCCGATCAGGTAGACCGGCAGCCAGCTCGCCGCCTTCCACGCCTTCGCGTCCAGCTTCGGCCGCTGCGAGTCGAATGCCATGCAGGCCGCGATGATGACGTAGCCGATCACCATGACGATGCCGAGCTTCCAGATCACCTCGAAGCCGGACCAGTAGATGATGAAGTTGGCGATGATGAACCCGACCGGGGCGAAGAACGCCGCCGCGCCCAGCCGGTACGGCCGCACCGCGTCCGGCACCTGGCTGCGGAACGCGCCAAGCGACAGCGGGGCGCCGGCGTACATGAGCACCGAGGCGCCGGTGACCAGGCCGACCAGGGAGTGCCAGCTCGGGAACGGCAGCAGGAAGACCAGGCCGCCGACGAACGACAGGATCAGGCTGGTCCACGGCACGCCGCGGCTGTCGGTCTTGGTGAGGATCGGCGGGAAGTACCGGTTGCGGCCCAGGCCGTAGCTGACCCGGGAGCCCGAGGTCTGGTAGATCAGGCCGGTGCCGAACGGGGAGACGATCGCGTCGACCCGGAGGATGAAGGCCAGCCAGGACAGGCCGACCACCCCGGCCAGGCCGGCGAACGGGCCCGAGGTGATGTTCGCGATGTTGGGGTTGCAGGTGCCGGTGGCCGGGCAGACCAGGCCGGTCCAGCCGTGGCTGAGGGTCAGGATGGACGGGTCCATCGCGCCGAGGAAAACGACCTGCAGCAGGATGTAGATGGCGGTGCCGATGGCAACGGCGGTGATGATCGCCCGCGGCAGGTTCTTCTGCGCGTTCTTGATCTCACCGGCGAGCTGGTCGGCCTGCTCGAAGCCGAGGTAGGAGAACACCACGCCGGCGCCGACCACCGCGGAGAGCACGCCCTTGATGCCGGTGGGCATGAACCCGCCGGCCGGGGTGCCGAAGTTGCCGCCGTGGAACTTGAACAGCAGGATGAGGATCGTGAGCACCGGGATGGCGATCTTCCACCACATGAGCCCGCTGTTGATGTTCGCCAGCCACCGGATGCCGAGGAAGTTCAGCGCGGTGAAGATGACCATCAAGACCACGGACATCACGAAGCCGATGCCGGTGACGTTGCTCGTGTTCGTGTTGTAGATGCTGCCCCACCAGTGCTGGCCGTACTGCATGACCGCGAAGCACTCGATCGGCGCCACGGTCACGGCCTGCAGCCAGGAGAAGAAGCCGAACGACGTGCCAGCGACCGCGCCGAACGCGAAGTGGGGGAACCGCGCGGTGCCGCCAGCCACCGGGTACATCGCGCCGATTTCGGCATGGATCAGGCCGAGGACGACCACCGCGACGCCACCGATGACCCAGGCGATGATCGCCGCCGGGCCAGCGGCCTGCGCGGCGTACAGCGCGCCAAACAGCCAGCCGGAGCCAATGATGGAGCTCTCGGACGCCCAGACGGCGCCGATGAACCCCATCTCCCGCTTGAGGCCAACGTCCGCCGGCGAGGTAGCGGCCGCGGAGCCAGTTTCAGTTGACATGATCGATAGCCCTTTTCTCGTTTCCCGTCATGCCCCGGAGGGCGTGCCACCCGCCTCGCGGATCCCGCTGAGAGCGAGTGAGCTTCAGTTGTGCAGAGTGAGGAACATCGTAGAGATCATCATCTCTTATGAGAAGGCCCGTGCCGGATTCGGTTCTGTAACGCAGGTCATCGCCCTGTGCCCCGTTTACCAGCGGATAATGACGCGTACGTCAGGTGACGCGCCGATGTCCTCCGAATTACCTGCCTGTTTCGAGTGCCCCGGGGTTTATGGCCGATGCATAGCGGGCACATAGGTAGTCAATCGCTTGTGAAATGATTCACGAGCGACTCAATCGGCCGAAATGTGTTCCACGATTCGGCAGTTCTACCTAGATGTCGGGTTCATCGCCGCGCTTGCGGGCCCGGTAGGCGACGACGTTCGCCCGGCTGGTGCAGCGGTCCGAGCAGTACCTTCTGCTGCGGTTGGGTGAGGTGTCCATGAACACCCCGGTGCACGGCGTCGCCTGGCACACCCCGAACCGGTGCAGGCCGAGTTCGGCGAGGCGTACCGCCAGGCCCATGGCCGCCCCCGCCGCGTACTTGTCGGACATCGAGCCGCTCTCGGTGAAGTGCACGTGCCACGGCTGCCCGTCGTGCCCGGAAAGCTGCGGGTGGACCGGGAACTGGATGAGCAGCTCGTTCAGCCGCTCGGCGGCCTCCGTGCCGTTCCCCTGCGAGCAGGCCACGAAGAACCTGCGGAACTCGTCCCTGACCATCCGCAGCGCGTCGAGGTCGGAGCGCGTGATGCCCTGGTTCAGGTGCTCGCGGTCGGCCACGAGCGCGCGCAGCCCGTCTAGGGACGCGAGCTGGTCGCCGCCCTCGTGTCCGAGGCTGGCGGTGTTCACGAGCCGGACGGCCAGTTCGGCATAGGATGCCAGGTCCACGCGCGAATCCTCCTGCTATCCCCGGGGGATCGCCCCCGTGTTCCCCCGAGGCGCGCGCTGCCGACCTGATGGTAAGACACGACTGGTCAGGCCCGCACCGCGCACACTAAAGCTGTGGGGTGACTCGCGTCCTTGGTGGGATGCGGGCCAAGCCTCCTGCGGCGGGGAGGTTGATGTAATAGGCTGGTGCCGCTCATGAGTATTACAGAATGGCACTGGCAGCGCTAGCAGCAAGCCGCTCATGGCACACTATGTGCACGGGTAACCCCCGTACCTCGGCTCTGGGGGCACCCTGTGCGCAAAGAGCGCGCACAGGGTCGCCTCGCTTTTCCCCCTGGGGGGCACAAACCAGCCCCCCAGGCCCCCCAGAGTGATCACGACCCGTGTGGGCATGCCGGCCGCGCAACCTCGCCGCCGACGTCCGCGGGACGTGTGGATCCGTTCCCGCATCTTAAGTTCTTTGGGGGTTACCGTGGCCGAAGCCGCCATGTCCCGTTCCCTGACCGCCCTGGACGATGACCCGGTGTTCGCCATGCACCGGGGTGGCAAGATCGACGTCAACCCGAGCGTGGAGGTGCCCGACCTGGCCGCGCTCGCCATGGCCTACACGCCGGGCGTCGCCCGGGTCTGCACCGCGATCGCGGACGAGCCCGAGCTCGCGAGCGAGTACACCTGGGTCGGCAATACCGTCGCCGTGGTGAGCGACGGCACTGCCGTGCTCGGCCTGGGCGACATCGGGCCGGCCGCGGCGATGCCCGTCATGGAGGGCAAGGCACTGCTTTTCAAGAAGTTCGCCGGGATCAACGCGGTGCCCTTGTGCATCGACGCCCATGAGGTCGATGACGTGGTGCGGGTCGTCGCCGCGCTCGCGCCGAGCTTCGGCGGGATCAACCTGGAGGACATCTCCGCCCCGCGCTGCTTCGAGATCGAAGACCGGCTCCGCGACCTGCTGGACATCCCGGTCATGCACGACGACCAGCACGGGACCGCGATCGTCGCGCTCGCGGCGCTGCGCAGCGCCGCCCGCGTGGTCGGCAAGGACCTGTCCGCGATGCGGGCCGTGGTGTGCGGCGCGGGCGCGTCGGGGATCGCGGTGTCCAAGATCCTGATCGCGGCCGGGATCGGCGACCTCGGCGTGGCCGACAGCAAGGGCATGATCTACCGCGGGCGCGACGGGCTCAACCCCGTCAAGGCCGACCTGGCGGCGCGGACCAACGCCGCCGGGCACACGGGCTCGGTGGAGTCGGCGCTGCGCGGCGCGGACGTGTTCATCGGGCTGTCCGGCGCCTCGTTGCCCGAGAGCGCCGTCGCGCAGATGGCGCCGGGGGCGATCGCGTTCCTGCTCTCCAACCCCGAGCCGGAGATCCACCCGGACGTCGCCCGCGGGCACGTGCCCGTGGTGGCGACCGGGCGCAGCGACTTCCCCAACCAGATCAACAACTCGCTGGCGTTCCCCGGCGTCTTCCGCGCGGCTCTGGACGTGCGGGCCACCACGATCACCGAGAACATGAAGCTGGCCGCCGCCGGCGCGCTCGCCGCGCTGGTGGGAGACGACGCGACGCCCGAGTACGTCATCCCGAGCCAGTTCGACGAGCGGGTCGCCCCGGCGGTCGCCGCCGCCGTCGCGGCCCAGGCCCGCGCCGACGGGGTGGCCCGCCGGTAGGTTGCCCGCGCACCGGGAGGCTGACCTTCCGGCCTTCCGGTGCGCGGGGCCTCCCGGTAGGGTCTTGCTCATGTTTGCCGCCTACGCAGCGCGTATCGATGCCGAGGACCCGCTTAGCGCCCTTGAACTGGGGGAGCGACCCGATCCCGAGCCGCCGGCCGGGTGGGCTGCCGTCAGCGTCAAGGCGGCAGCGCTCAATCATCACGATGTCTGGTCGCTGCGCGGGGTGGGGCTTCCCGCCGAGCGGCTGCCGATGATCCTCGGCTGTGACGCGGCCGGGGTCGACTCCGGCGGCAACGAGGTCGTCGTGCACGGCGTGATCGGGGATGCCGCCGCCGCCGGCGGGGACGAGACGCTGGACCCGCGCCGGTCGCTGCTCTCCGAGGTGCACCAGGGGACGTTCGCGGAGCAGGTCATCGTGCCTAAGGCGAACCTGATCCCCAAGCCCGCCGCGCTCTCCTTCGAGGAGGCGGCCTGCCTGCCGACGGCCTACCTGACCGCTTACCGGATGCTCTTCGACAAGGCGGGCGCGCAGCCCGGCTCGACGGTTCTGGTGCAGGGCGCGGGCGGCGGCGTCGCGACGGCGCTGATCCTGCTCGGGCGGGCCGCCGGGTACCGGATGTGGGTGACGTCCCGTTCGGAGGCCAAGCGCGACGCGGCGGTCAAGCTCGGGGCGGACCAGGCGTTCGCCACCGGGGCGCGGCTGCCCGAGCGGGTCGACGTCGTGATGGAGACCGTGGGCCAGGCGACCTGGTCGCACTCGGTGCGCTCGCTCAAGCCCGGCGGCCGGATCGTCATCTCCGGGGCCACCAGCGGCGACGTCCCGCCAGCGGAACTGACCAGGATCTTCTTCCTCCAGCTTTCCGTGGTCGGCTCTACCATGGGCACCCGCGACCAGCTGGGCCGCCTGGTCCGCTTCTGCGAGCAGACCGGTACCCGCCCCCTGATCGACCGGGTCATCCCGCTCAGGGAGGCCAGGGACGGCTTCGCCGCGATGATCGACGGCACCCAGACGGGCAAGATCGTCTTCGTTCCGTAGCCGCCGCCGGATGTCAGGGACTGCTGAGTTTCCTTTGGATTCCTGTACTATTCGCTGAATTCGGCGGGCGTCGGTACGGTCGGTTAGGTGACGAGCGAAACCAACGACAGCAGCGCCCCTGAACCGTCGGCCGCTCGGGATGAGCCGGACACCGACCCGACTGGGCCGGGGAGCGCTCCTCCGACGGCACCGATACGGGCAGCGGAGGAAACAGAGCAGCAGGCAGCCGACGAGGACGACAAGGACAGAGGGGCGCCTCCTACCCGGGAATCTCCGCTGCTGAGCCCCGCGCCCGACGTGCCGCCGCCGGCCGAACCAGCCGCACAGGACACCGAACCAGCCGAACCAGCCGCACCGGACGCAGCCGTACCGGACGCAGCCGTACCGGACGCAGCCGTACCGGACGCAGCCGTACCGGACACCCCGGCGCCGGAGTTCCCGGTGGGAGAACCCGCCGCGCAGCAGCCCGCCGTCCCCGATGCCCCGGCGCGGGAGTCGGCGCGCGACTCTTCGCCTGGGCAGTCCGTCGGACGGACTCCGTTCCCGGAACTGCCCGCCCCGCAGGTGCCGCCGCCGTGGCGCCGCCCGCTGCGGGTGACCGCTCAGCTGGAACCCGTTCCGCCGGAAGCTTCCCGGCCGGAACCCTCCTGGCTGGACTCTTTCCCGCTGGACTCTGCGCTGGGACCGACGCCGTCGGCGCCCGAGACACAGGGCGTTCCGCTTGGGCGGTCGGCGGAGCCCGTTTACCACACGAGTTCCGTCTACGGCGGTGGCAAGCACGCGCAGCAGCCGCCCAGGCGCCGCCGTCCCGTTGCCGTGCTGGTGACCGGCGGGGTCGTCGCGGTCGTCGTGATCGCCCTCGTCCTCGTGCTGACCGTGTTCAAGCCGGGCAGCAGCACGCCTGCGTACGGGATGGTGCCGACCGGAGGTTCCGCGCAGGCCGACGCGCAGCAGGTCGCCACGGCGTTCCTCGCCGCCTGGCAGGGGAACGACCTGACGCAGGCCGCGAACTACACCGACCAGCCGGCCACCGCCCAGGCGGGGCTCGCGGCCTACGCCAAGGACCTGAACCTGGGGAAGTTCACCGCCACGGCGAGCGGCGTCGCCGCGGCGGCCGGGTCGACGGCCGCGCAGCCCAGGGAGACCGTCGCGTTCGCGGTCAGCGCGTCTGTCGCCTCGGGCACCGGGAAGAACGCGCTGCGCGCCACCTGGGCGTACACCTCGGCGCTCGTGGCCTACCAGCAGGCGAAGTCGTCCGTCTGGTTCGTCGCGTGGCAGCCGGACGTGGTCGCGCCGAACCTGACCGCGGCCACCCACCTGGCGGCCGTGACGGTGCCCCCGACCGTGAGCATGGTCACCGACGCCAGCGGCCAGAACCTCAAGCGCTACGGCGACCCCGGCCTCGACACGATCGCCCAGCTGATGGCGTCGTCCGCGCCGACCAACGAGGGCGCGTCGTCCGGACTTGACGTGCAGATCGAGACCACGTCCGGCGCCCCGGTCGCGGGCAGCCAGGCGCCGCTCGTCGCGCCGGGCAACTACCCCACGCTCTCCACCACGATCAACGCGAAGGCAGAGGCCGCCGCGCGGACCGCGGTCGCCATGCACACGGGAAGCTCGATGGTGGCGATCCAGCCGTCCACCGGCCAGATCCTCGCCATCGCCAACAACGCGGGGTTCAACGACTTCGCGCTGACCGCGGCGGTGGCGCCCGGGTCCACCATGAAGATCATCACCTCGACGTACCTGTTCAACTCGGGCCTGGCGACCGCGAACACCCCCGTCGCGTGCCCGGCGGTGGAGACGGTGCAGGGCATCTCCTACCACAACGACCAGGGCGAGTCCGAGCCCGCGTCCACGCCACTCGCCTACGACTTCGCCCAGTCGTGCAACAACGCGTTCGACCAGTGGTGGCCGCACCTATACGGCAAGCTCGCGAGCACGGCCAAGGAATACTACGGGCTCAACCAGAAGTGGGACATCGGCATCGGCGGCCTTTCCGCGTCGTACTTCAACGCGCCGGCCAGCGCCTCCGGAGCCGAGTTGGCGCAGGAGGCGTTCGGCGAAGGGCAACTGGCGGCGTCGCCGCTCGCCATGGCCTCGATCGTGGCCACGGTGGACAGCGGAACCTTCAGGCAGCCGATTCTCACGGCGAACGCCAAGCAGGTGACCGCCACGCCGCTGCCGCCCGCGACAGACGCGGGCCTCAAGCAGATGATGCGCGACGTGGTGACCGAGGGCACGGCCGGCGGCCTCGGCCTGGGTCCGTCCGTTTACGCCAAGACGGGAACCGCCGACATCGTGGGGCAGGGGCAGCCGAACAGCTTGCTGGTGGCCTTCGACGCGTCCAAGGACGTCGCGGTCGCCTTCCTGGTCACCAACGCCGGGTACGGCGCCCAGATCGCCGGCCCCGAAGCGGCGTCTTTCCTGAACGCCTACTGACGGACACCGCTGCGGGCGTGCCCGGTGTCCCGGCGCTAGCCGTCCGGTTAACGCCGCGGCCCGCCGCACCAAGTCCATGGGTGCGGCGGGCCGCGGCGGCAGCCGGCCGAAGGCTACTCGCCTGGCGAGGCCGGGGGCTCTGCAGGCTCGGGGGCTTCGGGATGCTCGGCCGCACCGTCGGACGGCGGGGTGCGGTGAATGTCGAAGACCTCGTCGCGGATCCGGTCCAGGGTGTCGGCGAGGATGTCGCGCAGGGTCGGGATGACCTCGCTGCCGAGGAGCGTGCCGGAGTCCCAGGCGACGCCGCGCAGGTCGGTGACGAAGTCGCGGGCGAGGCGCTCGAGATCGCGAAGCGCGCCGAGATCGTGCCCCGACCAGCCGGTCCACTGCCCCCAGTCGCCCCAGTTGCCCCAGTTGCCGCCGCCCCACTGCTCGCGGGTCTCGTCGCGCAGGTGGGCGGCGTCCTCGCGCAGCCTCTTGGCCGAGCGGAGCGCCTCCTCCTTCGCCTGGCGGGCCTGTTCGCGGGCCTGGCGCGCCTGCGCCAAGGCGTTCTCCCTGGTCTGCCTGGCCTGTTCGCGGGCCGCCTCCGCGGCCTCGCGCGCGGTGTCCCTGGCCTGCCTGGCCTGTTCGCGCTCGGCGCCGCGCATCTCGCGGGCGGCCCTGGTCAGCTCCTCGCGGAGGCTGCGCACGGTGTCCCTGACGTCCTCGCGCACCTCGCGGACGATGTCGCTGACGGACGCGGACAGTTCCTCTTCGAGCTCGTTCAGCTCGGCGCCGCGGCTGCGCAGTTCCTCGCGGCCGGCCTCGGTGATCCGGTAGACCTTGCGGCCGTTATCCTCGTCGTGGGTGACCAGGCCTTCTTCTTCGAGGCGGGCGAGCCTGGGGTAGATCGTGCCGGGCGAGGGAGCGTAGACGCCCATGAAGCGGTCGCGCAGCAGCCGGATTACCTCATAGCCGTGCCGGGGCTCCTCGTCGAGCAGGCGCAGCAGGTACAGCCGAAGGCGTCCATGGCGGAAAACCGGGGTCATAGGGTCGTGCTCTCCATCCCATATCCCGGGGGGTACGGGGGGCCGTCCCCCCGGGAGTTAACTGCCGAGCCGCGCAGCAGCGTGACCGCACCGGACATGGTGGTCACGGACACGTGTCCGGTACCTGCGCCAACGTTACCGCTTACGGTATGTGAGGCCGGTGCCTTGACGGTCCGGAGTGTTTCGAATTCGGTCCTGACCGGACCGGAGGTGGACTGCAGGCGGATCTTCGCGTCGCTGTCGGCGGGCAGCCGCAGCGTGACCGCACCGGACATCGTGTTCACGTGCAGGCTGCCCGCGCCGCAACCGCCTCCCCGGTTGTTCAGCGCGACATCGGCGGTGACCTGCCCGCTCATCGTGTTCACGGTGAGCGAGTCCACGGAGCCGCCTGCCAGCGTGAGGCCGCCGGACATGGACTTGAAACGGATCTCCCCGTCGAGGTCGCAGCCGGCCACCTCGCCGGACATCGTCTCGGCCGAGACGTCGCCGGCGACTCCGTTCAGCGTGATGTCGCCGGACATGGCCCGCACCGCCGCCCCGGCGCGCAGGCCGGCCACGACCGCCGAGGCGCTGAGCACCCCGAGCTGGATCGGGCAGGCGGCCGGCACGGTGATGGCGACCGTGGCGCTGTCCTTGCGGGGCTTCAGCAGGCCAAGAACGCCTTCCCAGGTCAGCGACTCATAGCTGACGGTCAGCGTGCCGTTCTCGTGGCTCACCTGGAGCGGGCGCCCGGACAGTTCGGTCACGGTCAGGGTCCCGCGGGCCGCCGCACCGGAGGACGGCTCCTGGTCGTCGGCCGCGAGCACGGCGACGGTGCCTCCGATGAGGCGCACGTTCAATTCCGTGACTTCATCGAAATCGAGCGCCGTTGGCGCGGCGACGGTCCAGCGGGTCATCGGGTCGTCCTCCTGGGCGAGACATCGTGAACTAATGACCACGATATATCGTGTCAGGGGGAAGTCAAGATGTATCGCGTATACTGAAGGCCTGCTCCCGGCCCACCCCCGCTAGCGCGGCGGGTGAGCCGGGACGCGTAGCAGGCGTCCGTTCGGGATTATCCGCTGGCTACTCCCCGTCTTTGGCGGCTGCGTCCGCAGCCGCGTCGTCGTCGGAGTCCAGCCGCGCCAGCCACGACGCGAGCCGGTCCACCGGCGTCTCGAACTCCGGGTTGAGATCGACGAAGTCGCGCAGCCGCTCCGCGAGCCAGGACAGGCTGACCTGCTCGTCGCCGCGACGGTCATCGAGTTCCTCGATCCCGGCGTCGGTGAAGTACATCGCTAGCCCTCCGCTGCGATAGCCGTCTCGATCAGTTCCCGGTGCGTCGCCGCGTGCACCTTCGCGGAGCCGAACGCGGGCGCAGAGCTCGCCGGCAGCGCGACGAGCCTGGGCTTGCGGCCGATCACGTCGGAATCCGGCAGCCGCAGCGCCATCCTGGGCCACGCACCCTGGTTTTCCGGCTCCTCTTGGCACCAGACCAGTTCGACGTCGCCGGGGTACCGGGACAGCTCCTCCCGCAGTTCCTGCGCCGGAATCGGGTAGAGCCGCTCCACCCGGACGATCGCGGTGTCCGTGACGCCGGACTTCGCGCGGTGATCGGCGAGGTCGTAGTAGATCTTGCCGGTGCAGAGCACCACCCGGCGGACCTTGCTCGTGTCGAAGCCGGCCGGCTCGCCGATCAGCGGCTTGAAGGAGCCCTGGGTGAAGTCCGCGGTCGCCGACGTGGCCGCCTTGAGGCGCAGCAGCGACTTCGGGGTGAAGACGATCAGCGGCTTGTGCCGCCCCGACAGGGCCTGCCAGCGCAGCAGGTGGAAGTAGTTCGCGGGGGTGGTGGGCAGCGCGACCGTCATGTTGTCCTGCGCGCACAGCGACAGGAACCGCTCGATCCTGGCGGAGGAGTGGTCCGGGCCCTGGCCCTCGTAGCCGTGCGGGAGCAGCAGGACGACGCCGGAGGTCTGGCCCCACTTCTGCTCGCCGGAGCTGATGAACTCGTCGATGATGGTCTGCGCGCCGTTCATGAAGTCGCCGAATTGCGCTTCCCACAGCACCAGCGCTTCCGGGCGGGCGACCGAGTAGCCGTACTCGAAGCCCATCGCGGCGAACTCCGACAGCAGCGAGTCGTAGACGAAGAACCGCGCCTTGCCGTTGTCGAGCTTCTTGAGCGGCGTGTACTCGGTGCCGTTGTTCCGGTCGACGAGCACCGAGTGGCGCTGGCCGAAGGTGCCGCGCCGGGAGTCCTGGCCGACGAGCCGGACCGGGTGCCCGGCCTGCAGTACCGAGCCGAAGGCGAGCAGTTCGCCGGTCGCCCAGTCGATGGTGTCCTCGTTGACGCTCGTGGCGCGCCGGTCAAGCTGCGGCTTGAGCCGCGGGTGCACGGTGAAGCTGTCGGGGATGGACACCTGGGTGTCGATGATCTGCTTCACCGCGTCCATCGTGATCGCGGTGGGCACGGCCGCGTGGTCGACCGGGCGGTCGCCGACCTCGCGCGGCCGCACCGTGCCGGGCTGCGGCGGGAGGTCGGCGGCTTCCCTGGTCTCGGTGAACGCGCGCTCCAGTTGCTGCTGGTAGTCGCGCAGCGCCGCCTCCGCCTCCTCCATCGTGAGGTCGCCCCGGGCGATCAGCGACTCGGTGTAGAGCTTGCGCACCGAGCGCCGCGCCTCGATGAGGTCGTACATGAGCGGCTGGGTGAAGCTGGGGTTGTCGCCCTCGTTGTGGCCGCGGCGGCGGTAACACACCATGTCGATCACGACGTCCTTGCGGAACGCCACGCGGTACGCGAACGCCAGCTTGCCTACCCGGGCGACTGCCTCCGGGTCGTCGCCGTTCACGTGGAAGATCGGCGCCTGGATCATCCGCGCCACGTCGGTGGCGTAGACGCTGGAACGCGACTCCATCGGCGAGGTGGTGAAGCCGACCTGGTTGTTCACCACGATGTGCACGGTGCCGCCGGTGCGGTAGCCGCGCAGCTGGGACAGGTTCAGCGTCTCGGCCACCACGCCCTGGCCGGCGAAGGCCGCGTCACCGTGGATGAGCACGGGAAGAACGGTGAAGCCGTCCTGCGACTTGTCGAGGATGTCCTGCTTCGCGCGGACGACGCCCTCGGCCACCGGGTCGACGCACTCCAGGTGGCTGGGGTTGGCGACCAGGGAGGCCTCGATCTGCTTGCCGTCGGCCGCGGTGAACATGCCGCGCGCGCCCAGGTGGTACTTCACGTCGCCCGAGCCCTGGGTGGACTTCGGGTCGAGGTTGCCCTCGAACTCCTTGAAGATCTGCCCGTAGGACTTGCCGATGACGTTGGCGAGCACGTTGAGCCGGCCGCGGTGCGCCATGCCGACGACCGCCTCGTCCAGCCCGGCGTCTGCGGCCTCGCTGAGAACCACGTCGAGCAGCGGGATCAGCGCCTCGCCGCCCTCGAGCGAGAAGCGCTTCTGGCCGACGTACTTGGTCTGCAGGAACGTCTCGAACGCCTCGGCGACGTTGAGCTTGGACAGGATCCGGATCTGCTCGTCATGCGTGGCCCGCTTCGGCGGGACCTCGATGTGCCCCTGGATCCACGTGCGCTCTTCCG
>DAHWEX010000443.1 GCA_027326205.1 Actinomycetota bacterium | reverse complement strand
GTCCAGCTTGACGGCGTGTCGGCCGGGTACGGCGGCATCGACGTGCTGCAGGACATCAGCCTCACGGTCCGCAGCGGCCAGGTCTGCGCCATCCTCGGGCCCAACGGCGCGGGCAAGTCGACCACGCTCAAGGTCATCTCCGGCCAGCTGACGCCGACCAAGGGCACCGCGTCGCTCAACGGCCAGCCGATCGCCGGCGTGCCGACCGAGCGGCTGGTCCGCGGCGGCCTGTGCGTGGTCCCGGAGGGGCGGGGCATCTTCCCCAACCTCACCGTGACCGAGAACCTCAAGATGGCGAGCTTCGCCGGGGCCAGCTACGGTGACATCCTGGAGAAGTCGTTCGCGCAGTTCCCGCGGCTCGCCGAGCGCCGTACCCAGCTTGCGGGCAAGCTGTCCGGCGGTGAGCAGCAGATGCTCTCGATGGCCCGGGCGCTGACCGTGAACCCGTCCGTCCTGCTGGTCGACGAGCTGTCGATGGGCCTGGCGCCCAAGGTGGTCGAGGAACTGTACGAGGTGCTCGGCGGCATCGCCGCCCAGGGGCTGACCATCCTGGTGGTGGAGCAGTTCGCGGCCGAGGTGCTGAAGGTCGCCGACACCGGCGCGCTGCTCGTCAACGGGCGCATCACCTACCACGGCGCGCCCGGCGTGATCGGGGACATGATCAGCTCCGCCTACCTCGGCGGCGAGCACGCCGCGCCCGCCCCCCTGCGGGTCCGCGAGGCCAGCGGCCCCGTAGCGGCCGGCTGACCACGGAACCGGGAGCAGCCCTAGTGACCAGCGCTCAGCGGGAGACCGCCGCCCCCGTGGCGAGTACCACGGCCGGCCGGGTGCGCGGCCGGGCCGAGGGCGGTCTCGCGGTCTTCCGCGGCATCCCGTTCGCGCGGCCGCCCGTCGGCCCGGCCCGGTTCGCCGCGCCGCGGCCGGCGGACCCGTGGGACGGGGTTCGGGACGCGTCCGCGTTCGGCTCGCCGCCACCGCAGTCCGGCACCTACGGGCCCGCTCCGGCCCCCTTCGACGACAACTGGCTGACGGTCAACGTGTGGACCCCGGCCGCCGACCCGGGCGTCCGGCGTCCGGTCCTGGTGTGGATCTACGGCGGCGCCTACAAGGTGGGCTCGGCCGAGATCCCCGCCTACGACGCCGGGCGCCTGGCCCGCGAGGGCGGCCAGGTGGTCGTCACCTTCAACTACCGCACCGGGGTGGAGGGCTTCGCGCTGATCGAGGGGGCGCCCGCCAACCGGGGGCTGCTCGACCAGGTCGCCGCGCTGGAGTGGGTCCGGGACAACGTCGCCGCCTTCGGCGGCGACCCCGGCCTGGTCACCGTGTTCGGCCAGTCGGCCGGGGCCGGGTCGGTCGCCTCGCTGCTTGCCGCGCCCCTGGCCGCGGGCCTGTTCCGCCGGGCGATCGCGCAGAGCGTGCCTGGCCTCTACTACTCGCCCCCGCTAGCGGCCGACATCGCCGCGGCCATCGCGGCCGAGCTCGGCCTGCGGCCGACGGCCGCCGAGCTGTCCGGGGTCGATCCCGTGCGGCTGGTCGCGGCCGGCGACGCGGTGGACCGCAAGCTGAGCCGGTACCGGGAGCGGTGGGGCCAGGTCGCGCTGACCGACACCCCGTTCGCGCCGGTCGTCGACGGGGAGGTGCTCCCGGTCACGCCCTGGCAGGCGCTGGCGGCGGGCGCCGCCCGCGACGTGCCGCTGATCGCCGGCCACACCCGGGACGAGGCGCGGCTGTTCCTGGCCATGAGCGGAAGGCTGGGGCAGGTCAGCGACGAGCAGGCGGCCGAGTCCCTGCGCGCGCTCGGCCCCGCTCCCGATGGCGAGCGGGCCTACCGGGCCGCCTTTCCCGGTGCGTCCGCCAGCCGGCTGCACGAGCTGGTCCGCAGCGACTGGCTGTTCCGCATGCCGACCTTGCAACTGGCCGAGGCCCAGGCGGCCGGCGGCGGAACCGCCTACCTGTACGAGCTGGCCTGGCCCGCCCCGGCGGGCGGCGGCATCCTCGGCGCCTGCCACGGGCTGGACGGGCCGCTCGTCTTCGGCAACCTGATCGAAGGCCTCGCCGCCCGGCTCATCGGGCCGCCGCCGTTCCCGGCCGCCGAGGAGGTGTCGGCCCAGTTCCGGACCGCCTGGACCCGGTTCGCCGCGACCGGCGACCCCGGCTGGCCCGCCTACGAGCCGGGGGAACGCCGCACCCGCGTCTTCGACCTGCCGCCGGCGGTCACCGCCTACCCCGAGGAAACCTCCCGGCGCCTCTGGCAGGATCACTCCTGGCCCCTGCCGCTATCGCTGTCAGCGGACGCGTGAGCGGGCGGCGCCCGTCGCGAGTTCCACCACGCACGCCGAACGCGGTCGCTGGTGCCGTCTATTGCGATCCCGCGGTCGGATGCCCGCCTTAGTCTCATCAGGTCAGCTGCCCTACCTGACGCCAAAGACCCGGCTGGCGGCAGAGCTCGGCGTGGCCAGCGACACCGTGTGGCGCGCTCTCGGTGACCTGCGAGACGACGGTCTTGTCTCCCTGGTCGGGTTCCGTGGCCAGAAACGCTACCTGGTGAACGCCACGCGTATTTCCCGGCAGGTACAGCGACCGCTGAACCATCTAGAACCCCGCGCCGTCAGCGTCGGCCGGGCCGAGATGTTCATCAGTAGGCGTGGCCGCCGTGGACCAGCGGGCGGTTGCTGGCCATGACGTACTTGACCAGGCTGACGAGCACCTGCTTGACCGACTCGCGCTGCCGCGCGTCGCACGCCACGATCGGTACCTCCGGGCCCAGGCTCAGCGCGATCCTGATGTCTTCGGCCTGGAACCGCGGCGCGCTGTCAAAGCAGTTGACGGCGATGACGAACGGCGTGCCGTTCTCCTCGAAGTAGTCGATGGCGGCGAAGCAGTCCCCGATGCGCCGGGTGTCGGCCAGGATCACCGCGCCGAGGGCGCCCACGGACAGTTCGTCCCACATAAACCAGAAACGCTCCTGCCCGGGCGTGCCGAACAGGTAGATGACCAGCTCCGACGGAAAGCTGATGCGACCGAAGTCCATGGCCACCGTGGTGGTGGCCTTGGCGCTCACCGCCCGGGTGTCGTCAACCCCGACGCCGCGCTCGCTGAGCGGTTCCTCGGTGCGCAACGGCCTGATCTCGCTGATCGCCCCGACGAAGGTGGTCTTGCCGACGCCGAAGCCGCCGGCGATCAGGAACTTGGCGGTGGTCGGCGCGCTCGCGCGGCTGCCCGTGTCGTAAGGGCCCGCGTCATCAGAGCGATTGAAGTCCATCGAGCACCATCCTCAGTAGGCGCTGGTCGGTATGGGGTTTGCGGGCCGCGGGAATGACGCGCACCAGTCCCTCGTCGATGAGATCGCTGAGCAGGACGCGCACCACCCCGACGGGGAGGTTGGTCTCCGAGGCGAGGTCGACGACGGGCTTGGCCCGGTGGCAGAGTTCCAGGATCCGGCGTTCCTCGGGCCCCGGCCGGAACTGCGGCTGCGGCCACTGTCCGGTTGCCACCACGGCGTCGATCAACCCGACCTGCGTTCCGCCGGTCGGTGCGGTGCGCCCCTTCGTGACCGCGTACGGCCGTACGACCGCGACGGTTTCCCAGTCGAGGAACCGCTCTGCGCGCCCTTCATGCCCGGTGCCCGCCACGGTGGCTCACTCCAGGCCCGTGTCATCAACGTTGAAGCGCGGCTCCGCCGCCAGGTGCTTGCCCATGCGGCGGACCAGCACCGCCATCTCGTAGGCGACGAGGCCGACGTTGGGATCGGCCGAGGTCAGCACGGCGAGGCAGGTCCCCCGCCCCGCCGCGATCACGAAGAGGAACGCGTGCTCCATCTCGATGATGGTCTGCCGGACCTGGCCGCCGCGGAAGTGGCGGCCGGTGCCCCTGGCCAGGCTCTGCACCCCCGCGGCCAGGGCCGACAGGTGCTCGCTGTCCTCGCGCGTCAGGCGGCGCGACGCGGCCACCACCAGGCCGTCCCTGGACAAGACGAGTGCCTGCTCAACGGGTTCAACCTGCTCGACGAGGTTGTCCAGCAGCCAGCTGAGCTGCCCGGTTGTATCGGTCTGTGCCATCGACGGTCCCTCCTACCAGTCAATTCCGTTCGGTGCCGCACCCTCAGCGTCGTCGAGGTCGTCCAGCCGGCCGCGCCGCCACCCCTGCTGCATCTGCGCCAGCATGTCCCTGGTCGCCTCCGGGGGCCGCTCGTCGACGCCCGGGTCCTGCCGTGCCTCCTGCTCCCAGTCGGCCTGGCCGCGGGCGCGCAGTTGCGGGGCCAGGCTGGCCCGCGGCACCCGGACGGGCATCCCGAGATGACTCCCGGACGATGCCGGCCCGGCGGATGCGCCAGGCCGCGCCGCTACCGGCGGCCTGGCCTGCCGGGGGAGCGGCGCCGGCGGGTCCGCCTCCCACGGTGCCCGCTGCGCGGGCCTCGGGTCAGCCAGGCGGTCCGGCTCGCCGGGCCGGGTGCCGGCGCCCGCGTCCGCGATACGGCCGGTGGGGGCCGTCCGCAGCCGGTGCCGCCCGGTACCGACGAATCCGCTGTCCGGGTGACCCGGGGGGTACTCGCGCGGGGCCGTCCCGTCGTCCGGGCCGTCCGGGTCGTCCGGCGCCACGTGCGCGAGCACGGCGGGCGGCATGCCGCCGAAGTCGCCGTCGGGGATCACCCAGCTGCCGTCGGGGACCGGGGCCGCGTCGTCGTCTCGCACGACCACGCCGAACGGTATCCGGACGATCGCCGTGGTGCCGCCGTACGCGGATTCGCGCAGCGACACCATGATGTGGTGCCGGGTCGCCAGCTGGCTGACGATGAAGAGCCCGAGCTGGTCGCTGTTGGCGAGGTCGAACTCCGGCGGCCGGGCCAGGCGCCGGTTGATGGCGTCGCGGTCGGCGTCGCTGAGCCCGAGGCCGCGGTCCTCGACCTCCGCGACGAGGCCGGTGCCCACCCGGTCGGCCCTGACCTCGATCCGGGTGTTGGGCGGGGAGAAGACGGCCGCGTTCTCCACGAGCTCGGCGAGCAGGTGGATGACGTCGCTGACCGCGCTGCCCGCCACGAGGTCACGCGACTCGCTGAGCACGTCGACCCGGACGTAGTCCTCCACCTCGGCCACGGCCGCGCGCAGCACGTCGACGACGGGCACCGGCTCGCGCCGCCCGCGGTCCGGGGTGGAGCCGGCCAGGATGATCAGGCCCTCGGCGTGCCGGCGCATGCGGGTGGTGAGGTGGTCGAGGCGGAAGAACTCGGCCAGCGCGACCGGGTCGCTGGTCTTGCGCTCCATCGAGTCGAGCATCTTCAGCTGCCGGTACAGCAGTGACTGGTTGCGCATGGAGATGTTCAGGAAGACCTGGTTGACGCCCTTGCGCAGCCGCGCCTGGTCGACCGCGGCCGCGACCGCCGCCCCCTGCACGGTCGCGAACGACTCGGCGATCGTGGAGACCTCGCTGATCGAGCTCGCGTCCGGCGGCGGTGACTCGGCGAGCACGTCCACGTCCTCGCCCTGGCGCAGCCGGGCGACGACCCGGGGCAGCCGTTCCTCGGCCATGGCCCGCACCGAGGCGTTGAGCCGGGTCAGGTCCACGGTGACCTTGCGGCCGAACCAGATCAGCAGGAAGACCGAGACCGCGACCGCGACCAGCCCGATGCCGCCCACGATGACGGCCTCGGTGACCTGCCCGTCGCTCTGCGCCGCGCTCAGCGCCGTCAGCGTCGCGGCGTTCGCGCCCTGGGACTCCTGCGCGGCCGCGAGGTAGGTCCCGGTGGCCGCGGACCAGGCGCTCGCGCTCACCGGGACCTTGCCGCCCGAGCTGGCCAGGATCTGCGTCTCCATGGCCTGGAACTGCCGGTACGCCGGCGAGTCGGCGACGTAGTGCGCGTACATCCCGGGAGTGACCAGGGCCTGGGCCTCGGCCAGGAGCTGATGCCGTTGCGCCGCGCTGCCGGCGAACAGCTGCCGGATGGCGGGGGTCAGCTGGCCGCCGTCGGCCAGCGCGCCGTCGATGAGCGCGGCCTCCCGGCCCGCCATCTCCAGCGCGTACGCGCCGTCGACGCCGCCGACCGACAGGGCGACGAGCGAGACGCTGCCCCGCTGCTGCACATTGGTGAGGAAGTAGTGGAACTCGGCGTCGATGATTGCGCTGTACGCCTGGAAGGCGGCCGAGGCGGTCATCGCCCGGGAGTCGACCGAAGCGCGGATCGCGGTGATCTGGCCCAGATCCGTGATCAGGGCGTTGAGCACGGCGCTGTCCGTTCCGCCGGAGATGAGCGCGGCCTTGGCCGGCGGGATCGCCTTGTCCACCTGCGCGCGCATGCCGAGCATGGCCGCATGGTCGGCCTGGTCGCCGGTCAGCAGCCACAGGTAGGTGTCCTGGCGCTCCTGGGGCAACTCGCCGATCAGCGCGTAGATCCCGGCGTTGGTAGTCGAGGTGTTCGAGCTGTAAGCCGCGTCCGTGAGGGCGGCGCCGACCGTGATGCTCGCCGCGAACCCCCACAGCGCCAGCAGGGACGCCAGGGGAACGGCGAGCATGCCGATCAGGAACAGCCGGATCGGCCGGGACCGGACGCGACGTCGGAAGGTCGTCATTGAGCCTCGCAGGGAAACAAGCAGCGGGTAGCCCTGACGATAACACTGACCGATCAGTACAATCTTAGCTTCCCGAAACTCAATCGCGGAGTTTTCCCGCCGTGATCTAACAAGACGTAATGTTCTCATTAGACCAAATGGTCAGTTTAAACAGGACGTAGCGACAGAGCCCCGTCCCGCACCCGCTTCCTCGGTATCGAGATCGAGGGCCAAGGACCCGACTCGGTGGCTGCGGACTGTGCCAAGTTCCGCTTCCTGCTGGGCTACTCACGCGGCAGCGGCCGCTGCGGTCCGGGCTTCCGCGCCGCGCCGCCGGCACCCTCGCGAGCGGCCTGGAGCGCCAGACGGATCCTGGTGCCCGCCGCCTGGGCGACGGGCGGCGGGAAGGCGTTGCCGATCTGCCGGTACGCGGCCGTCTTCCTCCCGTAGAACCGCCAG
>DAHWEX010000482.1 GCA_027326205.1 Actinomycetota bacterium | reverse complement strand
CGGCACTGGTGCTGCCCACCTTCCTCGAGATCAACCAGGCGCACCTGGTCAACACCCCGCTGTCGGTCGTGCTGCCCTACTCGTTCTTCCCGTTCGGCGTCTACCTGACCTATATCTACTTCTCTGCCGCCGTCCCCGGCGATCTCATCGCCGCCGCGCGGATCGACGGCTGCGGCGAACTGGGCGCCTTCCGGCACGTCGCGCTGCCACTCGCGGCGCCCGTGGTGGCGCTCGTCGGGTTCTTCAGCTTCGTGCAGAACTGGAACAACTTCTTCCTGCCCTACGTGATGCTGCCCGGCAGCGGCCAGTACCCCATGCAGGTCGGGCTCACCCAGATGCTCGCCTCGACGCCGACCTTCAACCCGGTGGTGAGCGCCAGCGCGGCGGTTTCGCCGCCGCAGCTCGCCCTGGCCGCGCTGCTCTCGGTGGCGCCGGTCGTCGTGATCTTCCTGGTCGCGCAGCGGTTCCTGGTCACGGGCCTGACGGCGGGCGGCACGAAGGGCTAATCCGCGCAGCCCACCGACCACGGACCACGGACCACGGACCACGGCCGCGAGCCGTCTGCCCAGCAGCTTTCTGTTCAAAGGAGTCTTGTCATATGAGCGCCGACGAGCGCCTCACGATCAGCGCCAGCGTTCCCTGCCTGGCCCCGCCAGAGTGGGCGCTGTCGGAGCGGGCCTTGTTCGCACTCCTCGACGAGGGGTGGCGGCGTTTCGCCGAGCTGTACACCAGGGACGACGGGTCGATCCGCTACACGGGCCGGCTGTCGACCCGGGACGGCGCAGACGACTTCCTCGAGGTCTTCTTCAACTGGCCGCAGCTGTACCTGCTCGGCGGCGCCGACGACCTGCTCGACGCCGCCGCCAGGCACTGGCACGCGCTGGTCGCGCAGCTCACCGAGCTTGGCATGTTCCGCGACGAGTTCGAGATCGGCTACGACTGGTTCCACCTCGGCGAGAGCCAGCTGTTCTTCTACGGCCTGACCATGGCCGACCCGGTGGCCTGGCGGGACCGGGCGGTGCGCTTCGCCGACCTGTACGTCGATCCGGCGCACGGCAACTACGACGCCGGGCTGCGGATCGTGCGCGCGCCGCACAACGGATCCGGCGGAGCGCGCGCGGGCGTGTCCGACACGCCTTACTACCCGTGGCTGCCGCACGAGGCGGAAAGTTACGGCTACCCGCTCGACTGGCTGCTCCCCGACGGCGCCGCGGTGCCGCCGCTGGACGCCGACCCGAGGCTCGGCCCGCAGATGCAGCAGCGGCTCGGCCGCGGCGACGTGGTCGGCAACCTCGCCATCGGCGGCCTGGTGCTCAACGCCTTCGTCGCCAGCGGGGACCCCAGGTACGCGGACTGGCTGGCCACGTACGTCGGGGCCTGGCAGAAGCGGGCGGCCGGCGGCGACGGGCCCGTCCCCGACAACGTCGGCCTCGACGGCGTCGTGGGCAGCCAACTCGACGGCCGCTGGTACGGCGGGCACTACGGCTGGACCTGGCCGCACGGCATGTACAGCATCGGCCAGGCGGTGCTCGTCGGCGCGATGGCCGCGGCGCTCGCGAACTTCGACGACAGCTACCTCAACCTGCCCCGCCAGGTGCTCGACGCGGTGATCGCCCAGGGCAGGCAGA
The DNA here is from genome assembly GCA_027326205.1 of Actinomycetota bacterium. GTDB lineage: Bacteria > Actinomycetota > Actinomycetes > Streptosporangiales > Streptosporangiaceae > Trebonia. Next base: position 3,811 of record DAHWEX010000482.1, on the reverse strand, counting down.
TGCGCTTCACCGACAGCGACTCCAGCATCCGGCGGCGCTGGCTGGCCCACCTGGGACCAGCGGCGGACGCGGAGACGCTGCTGGTGCCGTACCGGCACAGCGACCGCGGCTGGTTCGACTGGAACCCGGTGCAGGTCTCGGTGCCGCTGGCGCTCTGGCACTACACCGGCGACCAGGCCGACCGGCACCGGCTGGACGCACTGCGCGCAGCCAGCGGCTACTCGTGGGACAAGGTGCGGGCCTTCCGCGACAAGGAGGAGGCCGGGCACGAGGAGCCCTGGTACGCCTACCTGTCCGGCGACGCGCCGGACTACCCGGCGCGCGGGCTCGCCGCCGCGCACGCACAGGCCAGGCGCAGGCTGGCGCTGATGGAGCGGCTTGCCGGCGAGGATGTGCGGGAGGCGGACATCCACCGCTGGCAGGACCTCAACCCGGTCGTCACCGAGGTACTCACCCAGCTCATCTGGGGCGCGCCGCAGGTCGTGTACAACGGCGGCCTGGCGCAGGCCAGGCTGCGCTACTACGACGCCGGCCGGCGCCGCCCGGGGCTGCCGGCGGACGTCGCGGCCCTGGTCAGCTCGATCGACCCGGCCGCCACGACCGTGACGCTGATTAACTTGTCGGCGGCCCGGCCCCGCGCGGTCGTGGTCCAGGCGGGCGCCTTCGCCGAGCACGACATCACCACGGCCCGCTACGACACGGCAGCCGCTGACTGGCCGGGCAGCGAGACGGAATACATTCATCACGAGCCCGAGGTGTCGGTGCGGCAGGCGGAGGTCGGCGGGCCGTGGCTTGACGTCACGCTCCCGCCCGGCTGCCAGATCACGCTGACCCTGGCGCTCGCGATGCGGGTGCGCCGCCCGGCGCTGCGCACCCCGTGGCTCGACCCGACCGCCTGATCCAGGCCGCAGGCCTGAGACCCAGGCCGCTTACCCGGAGGATGCTCATGCGACTTGCCCGGAGCCGGAACGCTGCCGGCACCACGACACCCGTCGTCGCCCGCGGTGAGCGGTGGTTCGACCTCAGCCCGGTCACGGCCGAGGTCGGACCGCAGACGCTCATCCCGGAGGCGCTGGCGCGGATCAGCGCGGCGCTCGACGCCGGCGAACTGCCCGAAGTCGGCGCCCCCACGGCGTACGCGCCGCCGCTCGCCGGGATCGGCAAGATCGTCTGCATCGGCCTGAACTACACCGATCACGCCGCGGAGACCGGCGCGACGGCGCCGGCCGAGCCGATCATCTTCATGAAGGCGCCGGACACCGTAGTCGGCCCGCAGGACGACGTGCTGATCCCGCGCCGCTCGGTGAAGACCGACTACGAGGTCGAGTTGGCGATCGTGCTCGGCTCGACCGCCAGGTACCTGGACTCGCCCGCCGACGCGCGGGCGTGCATCGCCGGGTTCGCGATCAGCAACGACGTGAGCGAGCGCGAGTTCCAGACCGAGCGCGGCGGCCAGTGGGACAAGGGCAAGAACTGCGAGACGTTCAACCCGTTCGGGCCGTGGCTCGTCACCGCCGACGAGGCGGGCGACCCGCAGGACCTGCCGCTGCGGCTGTGGGTGAACGGCGAGATCCGGCAGGACGGCAACACGAAGAACATGATCTTCGGCATCGACTACCTGGTCTGGTACCTGAGCCAGTTCATGACCCTGTACCCCGGCGACGTGATCAACACCGGCACGCCGGCCGGGGTGGCGCTCGGCCGCCCGGACAAGCCGTACCTGCGGGACGGGGACCTCGTGGAGATCGAAATCGGCGGCCTCGGCCGTCAGCGGCAGACCTTCAAGGCGGCGTGACGTGAGCGAACTGGACGGGTTGAAGGCACTGGTCACCGGCGGGGCGTCGGGCATCGGGCGGGCCATCGCGACGGCGTTCGCCGCCGCGGGCGCGGCCGTGGTCGTGCTGGACCGGGAGCCCGAGCGCCCGGCGGACCTGCCGGACGACCTCGGGTACGTCGCCGCCGACATCACCGACGACCCGGCCGTCCGCGCCGCGGTCGCGGCGGCGGTCACGTCGCTCGGCGGCCTCGACATCCTGGTGAACAACGCAGGCACCGGCGCGCAGGGCTCGGTCGCGGACGCCTCCGACGACGAGTGGCACCGGGTGCTTGACGTCAACGTCGTCGGCACCGCGCGGGTGTCCCGGGCGGCCTGGCCCGCGCTGCGCGCCTCCGCGCACGCCGCCGTGGTGAACACCGCCTCGATCGCCGCGACGGCCGGGCTGCCGCAGCGCGCGGTGTACTCGGCGAGCAAGGGCGCGGTGGCCGCGCTGACCCGCGCGATGGCCGCCGACGGCATGCCCGACGGCATCCGCGTCAACGCGGTCAATCCCGGCACCGCCGACACGCCGTGGGTCGGCAGGCTGCTCGACGCCGCGCCCGACCCGCGGGCCGAGCGGGCCGCGCTCGAAGCCCGCCAGCCGCACGGCCGGCTGGTCAGCGCCGACGAGGTCGCGCACGCGGTCCTCTACCTCGCCTCGCCGCGCGCCGGGTCGACGACCGGCACGGAGCTCGCGGTCGACGGCGGCATGGCCGGGCTGCGGCTGCGCCCGCGCTCGTGAGGGTGCACACGGCGAGGCACATGGCGAGGCAACGGTGAGACAACGACAGCTGCGCGGCCTGGCCGTCAGCGAACTCGGCTTTGGCGGTGCCTCGCTCGGCAACCTCTACCAGGAGACTTCCGACGCGGACGCCCGGCTGGCGGTCGACGCGGCCTGGGCCGGCGGGGTGCGCTACTTCGACACCGCCCCGCACTACGGCCTCGGGCTGTCCGAGCGCCGCCTCGGCGCCGCGCTCGCCGCCCAGCCGACCCAGCCGACCCAGCCCGGCCAGGGCTACGTCCTGTCCACCAAGGTCGGCAGGCTGCTGGTGCCCAACCCGGCCCCAACGGGATCCGACCTGGCGGCGGGCGGCTTCGCGGTCCCCGACACCACGGTCCGCCGCTTCGACTTCAGCAGGGACGGCGTGCTGCGCAGCCTCGAGTCCAGCCTGGACCGCCTCGGCGTGAGCCGGATCGACATCGTCTACGTGCACGACCCGGACGAGCACGTCGAGCAGGCGGTGGCGGAGGCGATCCCGGCCCTCACCGAACTGCGCGGCCAGGGAGTGATCGGCGCCGTCGGCGTCGGCATGAACCAGTGGCAGGCGCTGGCGCGCATCGTCGCGGAGACCGACCTGGACGCGGTCATGCTGGCCGGGCGCTGGACGCTGCTCGACCGCTCGGGCGCCCCGCTGCTGGCCGCGTGCGCGGAGCGCGAGGTAGCGGTGATCGCGGCGGCGCCGTACAACTCGGGGCTGCTCGCCAGCGACTGGCCCGCCGACGGGGCGCGGTTCGACTACGGCCAGGCGCCCGGCGACGTGCTCGCGAAGGCCAGGGCGCTCGCGGAGATCTGCCGGCGGCACGGCACCCGCCTCCCGGCGGCCGCGCTCCAGTTCCCGCTGCGCCACCCGGCCGTCGTGTCGGTCGTCGCGGGGCTGCGCACCGCGGCCGAGGCCGAGGCGGCGGTCCGGCTGCTGGCCGCGCCGGTGCCGGACGCGGCCTGGGCCGAGCTAGAAGAGGCGGCGGCCCGCTGAGCGCGCCACCGCCTTACCGCGCCACCGCATCCCCCGGTCACCGCCCGGGCAAGCCAGTCACGCCCGGGCAAGCCAGTCACGCCCGGGTGAACCGCAACACCGTCGCGTACCGCCGCTCCTCGCCGTGCTCCAGCCAGGTCATCGACCCGTCCGCGCGCGCGGCCGCGTCCCCGGCCACGTGGTGCGTGGACGGCTCGAGCCCGACGGCGTAGGCGCCTTCGCGCAGGTTGAGCCACTCGAA
>DAHWEX010000465.1 GCA_027326205.1 Actinomycetota bacterium | reverse complement strand
CCGGGTTCCTGGCCGAGCTGCTCAGCGACGTCGCCAGCCGCCGCTCGGCCAGGGGCGGCGGCCCGGCCCTCGCCGTCGCCGCCACTGACGCCGGCCGCACCTGGGAGGTCGCGGGCGCCGGCGCTCCGGTCCCGGTCAGCGCCCCCCTCGCGGACCTGGCGGCCTACCTCACCGGCCGTCCCGTCCCCGGGCTCGCGGGCCCCGTGCTGCCCGCCTGGCTGTAGCGGGTCAGCCGGTCGCGCGCAGGCGCCGGGCGGCCTCGGCGGCGGCGGACATCTTGCTCATCGCGAGGTACCGGGGCACCCGCCGCAGCCCGCAGTCGGTGGAGATCTCCAGCCGTTCCGGGTCACGGTACTCAAGGCAGGTCCGCACCCGCTCGATGATGTCCTGCGCCGTCTCGGCGTAGTGCGTCTTGATGTCGATCAGCCCGGCCGACAGGATACGCTCCCTGTCCCACGTGCCGACCAGGTCGATCTCCGCCATCTCGCGGGCGCCGAACTCCAGGCTGAAGCCGTGCACGTTGGCGTCGAGCAGCGCGGGGAACAGCCACCGGTAGGTCCGCTTCGCATACGGCAGCCGCCGGAAGGAGCCGAAGCAGATGTGCACGATGAACGTGCACCCGGTGATTCCCTCGGTCACGGCGTTGAGGGTCTCGACGAGGTTCTGCGGCGTCCGGTCCTCGGCCGCGTGCGACGGGGTGAGCGGCTCCTCGATCTGGATGTAGTCGCACCCGGCCGCCACCAGCCGCTGGATGTCGGAGCGGATCGCGGGCACGAGCGCGTCCGCGCACTCGCGCCGGGTCTTGTAGACGGGGGAGAAGTCCAGTTCGGTGGTGATCCCGTACGGGCCGGGCATCCCGATCTTGGGGCGCCGCTCCGTCCTGGCCCGCAGGAACTCGTACTCATCGGCGTAATTCCAGATCGACTCGACCTGGTCAAGCGGCTCGCGTACCTCGTACACGGGCAGCTGGTCCCAGCCGATCGCCCCCAGCCTGCGCGGCGTGGGCTTGAGCCCCAGTCCCGCCATGCGGCCGGTGATGCCCTCGATCCAGCCGCCCCGCCGGTGCTCGCCGTCGGTGAGCGCGTCGAGCCCGGCCGTCTCCTGGTCGTGGATGGCGAGCTGGCAGTAGTCGTCAAGCAGTTCCTGCCGGTCGGCGGGCCCAAAGCGCCCGGCCTTCTCCCCGTCCGCCACCACGTCCCACCAGCCGGGCCGGGCCCAGCCGCCCGTCGTCGTCACCGGAAGCTGCGCCGGGTACCGATAGTCACTCATAGCCGTGCCTTCCCGTTAGTGCTCGTCCGAAAACTGGAAGCCGCCTGGGCGAGGAGCGCGGCCCTTCACTGCGGCCCTTCACTGCGGCCCTTCAGGCGCGGGGGCCGGCGTCACCCGGTCAAGGCCCCGCAGCGCGTCGATCAGCTCCTGGTGGAGGTAGCCGTTCGACGCCACCACGTCCGCGCGGTCGGCCGTGACGTGCGGTCGCCCGTCGAACAAGGTCAGCGTGCCGCCGGCCTCCGCGAGGATCAGCTGGCCGGCCAGGATGTCCCAGGCGTCCATCGTGTACTCGCAGTACGCCTCGAGCCGTCCCGCCGCGATCGCGCACAGCGTCAGCGCGGGCGAGCCCAGCGCGCGCACCCCGCCAGCGCGGGACATCAGCCGCTCGACGAGCCGCGCATAGGCGCGGATCTCGGCCGGGTCCACGGTCTGCGCCTGCGCGACCACCAGCGCCCGGTCGAGGCGGGCGACGTCCGACACGCCGACCGGGCTGCCGTTCAGTGTCGCGCCGCCGCCGCGGATCCCGACGAACATCTCGTCGCGGGCCGGGTCGTACACCGCCCCGGCCACCGTCCGCGCGCTGCTGCGGAGTGCGACGGACACGCAGAAGAACGGCACCCCGTGGGTGAAGTTGGTGGTCCCGTCGAGCGGGTCGACGTACCACACGTCGGTCGCGCCGGCGTTGCCCGCCGGACCCTCCTCGCCGTCGACGGCGTGCCCGGGGAAGGCGGTGAGGATGATGTCCGCGACGGCCCGCTGCGACTCGCGGTCGGCGGCCGTGACCAGGTTCGCCCGGGCGTCCTTGTACCCGACCTCCAGGTCGGCGCCGTCCCGCAGGTACCGGCGGAGCACGGCGCCGCCCGCCCGCGCCGCCGCCTCCGCGACCTCCGCGGCCAGGATCGCGCCGGTCACGTGCCCGGCACCTTGAACACGTTACGCAGCGCGTACCGCACGGGATCGAAGGCCGGCTCGCCGGTCGCGGGCGCCGGGATGGTGACTGAGCCCGACTCGGCTCCCGTCTCGGATGAGCTGCCCCGGGACGCGCTCCAGGTCGTCTCCGGCCGGTGCTGGAGGAAGTAGACGCTATCCGGGAACGGCAGGCCCCGGGCGACCGTCCACTCAACGTCCTGCGGCACGCCGCCCGCGGCCGCCTCGATCGCGGTTGCCCGCTCGCAGATGTAGCGCACCTCGTCGTCGGTCAGGCACGCCGCGCCGACCAGGTCGTCGGGGAGCGGCGACAGGCCCACCCGGCCGGATGCCGGATTGACGGCCGCCCAGGTTAGCTTGGTGCCGACGCGCGCGGTCCGCACCTGGCCGGCGGCCCGGTCGACGGTCCAGTGGTCGGGCGTGACGTGGCCGTTCACCACCGACTCGCCGAACCCCCAGTTCCCCTCGACGACGCAGACGCCGCGGTCGCCGGTGACCGGGTCCAGGGTGAACGCGACGCCCGCGGAGCGCGCGTCGACCAGTTCGAGCACGCCCACGGCCAGGTCGTGGACGCGGACCGGCTCCGTGCCGGCAGGCCCCGGCCCGCCAAACCGCCGCCGGTAGCTGAGCGCGTGCGCGGAGAACCCGCTCGCCCAGCATTTCCTGACGTGCCGCAGGACGTCGTCGACGCCGGACACGCCGAGGTACGTCTCGTACTGCCCGGCGAAGCTGGCCGCGTGCCCGTCCTCGCTGACGGCCGACGACCGGACGGCGACACGCAGCGCGTCCTGCCGCCCGGTTCTGGCGGCCAGCCGCGCGTGCGCGGCGGCGACCGCGTCCTGCAGTTGCGCCGGCAGCGGCTGCGACTCGACGAGCGCCCGGGCCCGTGCCGCCCGCTCCGCGAGTTCCCGGTGCCCCGCGTCCCGGTGCCCGGTGGCCGGCCCGGTGAACAGCCGGGCCAGCTCGGCGCGGGCGGGGGCGGGCAACCAGCCGTCGAGCGCGGCCGCGGTCACCGCGTAGCCGTCGGGTACCCGCCAGCCGTCGGCGGCGAGTTGCCCGAGTCGGGCCATCTTCGGCCCGACCTGCCCCGCGTCCGCTCCCCGGATATCCCCGAGATCGACCACATCCGTCACAGCCGGCGCCGCTCCTCATGATCGCTGACGGAAGATCTATGGCGTTCCGGCCCCCAGGAGGGCCGCAGCGCCATAGATCTTTTCCTGACGGTCACTGGCACGGGCACTGGCACGGGCACTGGCACGGTCACGGCGCCATGACCGTGACCGTGCCCGCGCGGCCGTCCACCCTCACCCGGTCGCCGGTCTTGACGACCCGCGTCGCGATCGCGGTGCCGACCACGCAGGGGATGCCGTACTCGCGGCTGACGATCGCCGCGTGGGTCAGCGACCCGCCGGTGTCGCACACGCACGCCGCGATGATCCCGAACGCGGGCGTCCACTCGGTGGTCGTCCCGCCGCACACCAGGATCTCGCCCGGCTCCACCAGGTGCAGGTCGCCGACCGTGGTGATGACCCGGGCCACGCCCTCGACGACCCCCTTGGCCGCCGGGAACCCGCGGACCTCGGTTACCGCGGCGCCCGCGGGCCCGTCGGCCGGCGTCTCGCCCCGCATCGTCTCAAGGAACCGCCCGGACAGCCCGAACACCTCGATCATGATCGGGTCGGGTACCGTGTCCGGGATCGTGCCGAGCATCGGCGGCAAGGACGGCCCCCGCTCCCGCCAGTACTCGAAGTACGCCCGCCGGTCGGGGACCATCGCCCTCAGCTCCGCCCACGAGGCACCAGCGTCCTGCGCCATCACGGCGAAAAGCTCCGGCTTGAACAGGTAGAACATGTCCGTCGGATCCGTGATCTGGCCGTCGGCGGCCAGCCGGGCGCCGAGTTCCAGCGTGGCCCGCCGCACCGGGATCGCAGCCCGCCGGTCGATCAGGTAGTTGTGCTCCTCGTTCCACCAGGCGAAGTTCGCCGCCTGGTTCGAGGCGAGCGCCGCGTTGAACCGGGCCAGGTTCTCCCCGTTCACCGCGCGCCGGGCCGCCTCGATCTGCGCGTCCCGCTCGGCGACGGCGGCGGCCCGCGCCGCGTGGAAGTCGAACCCGGCGGGCTTGGCGAGGAACGCGCCGATGGAGTACAGCGCGGGGGAGGGGTCCTCGGCCCACGACGGCGTGTCGATCCGGCAGGTCTCCTCCAGCCGCTGCCCGTAGGCGGCCAGGAACGAGTCGAACGACGCGGTCCATGACGCGCCGTGCGGCAGCGCGCGCACCCGCGCGCGCATGTCCGACGCGGACCCGGTGGTCAGCGCGGCCTCGAGGCCGAGCGACTTCGCCAGCCCGGCGAGCCGCCACAGCTCCTCGTCCGTCCGCGAGTAGAACGTCTGCTGCCCGGACAGGAACGACGACACCTGCGACCCGGACAGCCCGATCTCCTCGGCGAGGGCGTAGAAGGCCAGGTAGTTCGCGGTCAGCACGTACATGACCTCGAAGTGGATGAACCAGGCCCGCCGGTGGAACGCGTACGCGTCCCGGAGCGCCGCCCAGAGCTCCGGCACGGTCATGACGGACAGGTCCAGGTTGTCGAAGTGCTCGTACGCCGCCTGCAGCTCACCCGCCCGCATCGTCCAGTACGACCCGAAGTCCGCGAGGACGGGCGACACGTACGCGCCGAACCGCGCCGCCCGCGCCTGCACCTGCCACTGCGTGTCGACGTCGATCGTGCCGATGTACACGTGGGTACCGGCCAGCCGGTTGACCGACCCGCGGGTCGGCGGCACCCCGACGATCTCCGCGCCGAGTTGCGCGCCCCAGGTCTGCGCGTCGTCCAGCGTCGCGATCGACGCGGGCACCATGCCCTCGCTGAAGTGCAGCGAGTCCCGCAGCCAGTAGCGCTCGTTGTCCCGGGAGGAAAACGGCCGCACGGGCCCGGCCACGAACGGCTGGCTGCCGAACGCCTGCCGGTAACCGGGGTAAAGCTCTTCCTTGACGAACTCATCGACGGGAAACACGCGCGGCGAATCACCAGGCACGGCGCAACCTCACCTCGACCCTGAAGTGGGGGATCCAATGAGCTGAAGTTTCCCGTAGGAGGCACGCCGCCACAAGCCCCCGGGCTGCCCGTCCCCGAGAGCGCACCGCGGCCGGCCGGTCATTTGGGGCCGGAGGATAAAAGGCCGCCCCGTTTTCCGTGGTCCCGCCGGCTCCCGGTCGTCATCGCGGCCGTGTCCCGTCAGCGGAACGGATCCGCGGTTCCCCGGCCGCGCCCGCGATGACGCCCGCCGCGGCGCGGCTTAGGAGATCGTGACCTTACCGCTCTTCCCGTTGATCCTGACGTAGCCAGGGCAGGCGCCAGAGGGGCTCCGCATCGCGCCGGCGTGCCTCGCCTCGTTGCGGAAGCGGTCGAGCGTCTCCGGGTGGTCGGCATACTCCGGGCGCAGCGCTTTAACGGGTCACGCCGTCATGTACCGCTGCACGAGCTCGCCCAGGGCAGGCAGGGCTGCCTTCACGTGCTTGACGGCGCTGCCGCGCACGGTCTTGTAGGCCTTCACGATCGTCGCCCGGCTCGACGCGCGCTGGCGGCTGTCGGTGACCGCCAGCAGCGCGTCGGCGACCTCGTCCCCGCGGGCGGCGAGGTACGCGCCGAAGTCGCCGCCGCGGGCGGCATCGGCGGCAAAGCTCTCCCAGTACGGCTGCAGCGCCTGGGCCACGTTCGGGAGGATGGTTCCGATCATCGCCGGGATGTGGCCCGAGTCGAAGGTGCTCACGGTCTTGTAGGCGAGCCTGACCGCGGCCCCGGTGACGCCTGACATGTCGCAGACCTCGCGGTCGACGAGTTTCTCGCAGTCCGCGATGACCTGCGGCTGGGTCTGCGGCGCGAGCAGCGTTTCCGGCACGGTTCGCATGGTGGCCTGTTCTCCCCTCCGTCGCTGTCGTCGCTACGCTAGCGGGAGCCGGGGGAACTTCGCCCGGAACCTGCCTCTTTTGCCGTATACCGCCAGGTATCACCGGTTCGGCACACCAAAAGGAACACCTCCCGAACGCCGGGCCTGGCCCGGCGGGGCGCTGTCCCCGCGCGGAGTCCGCGATCCGGGGTCTGGGTGGCCGGCCGCCGGCCGGGTTCGCTCCTGTATTACGCTGCGGAAGACCTGAAGATCAGGACAGGCGGCGCCGCCGGCTCCGGGGCGCGCCATCCCCCGGAAGCCGCCACGGCAGATGACAGCAAGAGGCGGCGGCCGCTCCGCCTGCGCGTCCTGGACAAGGAACCTGGGAGGCTTGTGAGTCATGCGCTACGCGTCCACTTACGACAAGAGCGGGGCGCCCGTCGTCGCCGAGCTCCAGGGCGACCTGCTGGTGCCGCTCGCCGGGCTCACCGAGCTTGGCGCGGATACCACCGCCGAAGTCCTCGCCGCCGCGCGGCGGCGCACCGCCGACGCGTTCCCGGCGAGCGAGGCCGAGTTGCGGCCCGTGGTGCCGAACCCCGCCAAGGTCATCTGCGTCGGCCTGAACTACAGGGCGCACATCGAGGAGACCGGGCGCACCGACTCGGACTACCCGGTGCTGTTCCCGAAGTTCGCGAGCAGCCTGGCCGGCCCGTACGCCGCGATCGACATCGGCGGCCCGTCCGTCCAGGTCGACTACGAGGGTGAGCTGACCGTCGTGATCGGCGCGCCGGCCCGCCGGGTCAGCGAAGCCGGTGCGCTTGACCACGTGCTCGGCTACACGGTCGGGAACGACATCACCATGCGCGACTTCCAGTACAAGACGCACCAGTGGATGCAGGGCAAGGCCTGGGACGGGTGCACCCCGGTCGGCCCTTACCTGGTCACGCCGGACGAGGTGGACGTCACCGCGCAGACGATCTCCACGACCGTCAACGGGCAGAAGGTCCAGGAGTCCACCATCGACCTGCTTATCTTCCCCATCGCCCGGCTCATCGCCACGATCAGCGAGTTCACCGAGCTGCGTACCGGGGACCTGATCCTCACCGGCACTCCGTCGGGCGTCGGCCACCGGCGCACCCCGCCGCTGTACCTGAAGCCGGGCGACGTGGTCACCGTCGAGGTAACCGGCGTCGGCGCGCTCCGCAACACGGTTATCTCCCCAGGGGAATGATCCCCCCGGGACCCCCCAAATCACGGGGGAGTCCCTCCCCCGTTTCCTCCTCGCCGGGCGGCGCCCGGGACGGCGCCTGCGGCGTCATGGCCGTGGCCAGCCGGGTGAACCCCGGCGACCTGGCCAACCTCATCAGCGAGGTGCTCAAGGGCGCGGCCGCGCTGTCTGAGAACCTGTCCCTCGTCGCCAGCTAAACCAGCCAACAGACAAGCGAGGTCTCCCGTGTTCGATAAGCCGGTATTCGACCAACCAGTATTCGAGAAGCTGCCGCCCCGGCTTGACCTGATCGCCCCGGCGGACCTCGACGACGCCCAGCGGGCGCTCTATGAGGCGATCACCGGCGGCCCCCGCGCGAGTCAGGCGGGGACCGTGCCGATCGTGGACGAGGCCGGCCGCCTGGTCGGCCCGTTCGCCGTCATGCTGCTGACCCCCGAGGTCGGCAACGCGGTGCAGCAGGTCGGCGCGCAGATCCGCTTCGGCGCGGCGCTGACCGTCCGCGAGCGGGAGCTGGCCATCCTGTCCGTCGCGGGCGAGCTGCGCTGCGACTTCGAGCGCCTGGCGCACGAACCCGCCGCCATCAAGGCGGGCCTGACCAGGGAGCAGGTGGACGCGGTCCTGGCCGGCCGGGTACCTGACGGGCTGAGCGACGACGAGGCGCTGGTCACCAGGCTCGCCCGCGTCATGGCGGCGGAGCGGAACCTCCCCGACGCGGACTACGCGGCCGGCGTGACGGCGCTCGGCCGGGAACGCCTCGCCGGCCTGACCTGGCTGGTCGGCTACTACGCGGCGCTGGCCCTGGCCCTGGCGGTCTTCCGCCCGTTCCTGCCGGAGTCGTTCACCGCCGCCCGCGAGACGAGCGGGTGAGCCAGGTGACCGCTGCCCGGTAGCGAAGCGCTAGCGGGCCACGGCCTCGAGCTCCGCGTACTCGCCGTCGGTCAGCTCGAGGCCGGCCGCCGCCACGTTGTCCTCAAGGTGGGCGACGCTCGACGTGCCGGGAATCGGCAGCATGACGGGGGAGCGGCGCAGCAGCCAGGCGAGGGCCAGCTGTGACGGCGAGGCGCCGCGCCGGCCGGCGATCTCGGCGAGGCGGGTGCCCGGCTTGGCTAGCTCCCCGGTCGCCAGCGGGAACCACGGGATGAAGCCGATGCCGTTGGCGGCGCTGTAGTCGAGGAGGTCCTCGGCGCCGCGGTTCGCCAGGTTGTACAGGTTCTGCACGGTCGCGATCGGCGTGATCTCCTGCGCGGCCCGCAGCTGGTCCACCGACACCTCGGACAGGCCGATGTAGCGGACCTTGCCCTCCGCCCGCAGCTTCGCCAGCTCGCCGACCTGGTCCGCGAGCGGCACCGTCGGGTCGATGCGGTGCAGCTGGAGCAGCGGGATCTGCTCGAGGCCGAGGTGGCGCAGGCCGAGCTCCGCCTGCTGGCGCAGGTACTCGGGGCGGCCGAGCGGCGTCCAGCGGCCGGGACCCTGGCGGGTGAACCCGACCTTGGTCGCGATCACCAGGTCGGCCGGGTAGGGGTGCAGCGCCCGCTTGATGAGCAGGTCCGCCACGTTCGGGCCGTAGGCGTCGGCGGTGTCGATGAGGTTGACGCCGAGGTCGACGACCCGCCGCAGCACGCGCACCGCCTCGTCGGCGTCTCTCGGTTCGCCCCAGACGCCGGGCCCGGGAAGCTGCATCGCGCCGTAGCCAAGGCGGGTCACGGGAAGCCCGCCGCCGATGGAGAACTCCCCGGATGCCTTAGCGGGCTGCGCCAGCTGATTCATATCCGCTACTCCTTCGCCTCGAAACTAGACGCTCCTGTCGAACACGCCGCGGGCGCCGCCTGTTCCCGGGGCAGGCTCCGGTCGCGCGCGCGATCAGTGCCTGGCTGTTCCTCGTCCGTCTGCGGGAGCGTCCCACCGCGGCCGCCGGCCGGCGGTATCCGGGCTGCGGGGGGTTCCGCCGGGCAGGCAGCGGGGAGACAATCCGCATAGGGCGCGGCGGGGCCGGGCCGCGGTCGGCCGGGCACTGCTGGAGGGACTGGTCATGCGCGCGATCTGGACGACGGGAACGAACGGCCCGGACTCGCTTGAGGTGCGGGAAACCGAGGACCCGGAGCCCGGGCCCGGCGAGGTCAGGATCAGGGTCAGCGCGGCGGGCCTGTGCTTCGCCGAGGTGATGGCGGCGCAGGGGCTTTACCCGGGCGCGCCGAAGTTCCCCGCGGTGCTCGGCTACGAGGCCGCGGGCGTGATCGACAAGGTCGGCGACGGGGTCGACCCCCGCCGGGCGGGCGGCCGGGTGGTCGCTCTCGCCCGCTTCGGCGCCCACTCCGACGTGGTCTGCGTGCCGGAGCGTCAGGCGCTCGCCATCCCGCCGGGCAAGGGCTTCGAGGAGGCCGCCGCGATCCCGGTGAACTACCTGACCGCGTACCACATCCTGTTCCGCACGGCGCACGTCCAGCCCGGCGAGCGCGTCCTCGTGCACATGGCGGCGGGCGGCCTCGGCACGGCGGCGCTGCAGTTGTGTCGCACGGTCGAGGGCGTGGAGACGTTCGGCACCGCCTCGGCCGCCAAGCACGAGGCGGTCAAAGAGGAAGGCTGCACCCATCCCATCGACTACCACACCACGGATTACGTCAGCGAGGTCAGGCGGCTGACCGGCGGCGAGGGCGTCGACGTGGTCCTCGACCCGCTCGGCGGCGCGGACTCGCGCAAGGGCCTGAAACTGCTCCGGCCCGGCGGACGGCTGGTTACCTACGGCTTCGCCAACATGACCAGCGGCACCCGCCGCAACCCGGCCCGCGTGCTGCGGCAGGTCGCGTCGATGCCGCTGCTGACGCCACTGCAGCTGATGAACGCCAACAAGACCGTCGCGGGCGTCCACATCGGCCGCCTCGTCACCCGGATGGACCTGCTCACCCGCGAACTCACCGAGGTTCTCGCCCTGTGGGCCGCGGGCACGGTCACCCCGCGCATCGACCTGGTCTTCACGTTCGACAAGGCGGCGGAAGCCCACCGCCGCATCCTCGCCCACGGCAACACCGGCAAGATCATCCTCACGCCGTAGGCCGCCGCCGCTCTGAGCAGACCGGCGGTGCCCGCGGCCGGCACGCGTGTCACGATGGCGGCATGACCGACACTGTCGCCGTGCTCGCGGACATCCACGGCGTGCTGCCCGTTCTCGACGCGGTCCTGCGGCAACCGGAGGTCCGGGACGCCGACACGATCGTGGTCTGCGGCGACCACGCCGCGGGCCCGCAGCCCGTCCAGGTGCTCGACCGCCTGTCCGCACTCGGCAACGTGGTGCTGGTGCGCGGCAACGCCGACCGCGACCTCGTCGCCCTCGCCCGCGGCGAGTGCCCGGCGGGCGAGGAGCCCTACCCGGTCGACGCCTGGGCCGCGCGGCAACTCCAACCGTGGCACGTCGACCTGCTGGCGGGCCTGCCGCACCCGGTGTTCCTCGAGGTCAGCGGCTTCGGCCTGGTCGCCTTCTGTCACGGCACCCCGCGTGACGACAACGAGGTCGTCCTCGTCGACACCCGCCTCCAGCGCTGGGCCGAGGCCTTCGCGACCCTCCCCGGCGACGTGCGGACCGTCGTCTGCGGTCACACCCACATGCCGTTTGCCCGCCTGGTCGACCGCCGTCTGGTCATCAACCCGGGCAGCGTCGGCATGCCCTACGGCCGCCCCGGCGGCCACTGGGCGCTGCTCAAGAACGGCGGCGTCAGCCTGCGCCGGACCGAGATCGACGTCGAGGAGGCCATCGCGGCCGTCGTCGCCGGCTCGACCTACCCGGACCGCGCCGCCTGGGCCGGCGAGTACCTGCGAGCCCAGTCGGGCGATGCCGACGCGATCGCGGCCTTCGGCCACCGCGACGGCCGCTAGCGAGCGGGGCTCCAGCCGGAAGGCACCGAGCCGGGCAACGGCGAGCACGGGGACGGGGAGCCCTGTTGCCCGGGCGGGTGCGGCGCTACTGTCGGACCGGGGCGCGGGACCGGGGCACCGGGGGCGGGTCACGGCGCGGACCGTGGCGGTCCCGGGCGGCCGGCCGCGGCCGGAACTGAGGAAAAGAAAAGGCGAAACTTGCGTCATACAGGGAGGCCGGATGGGACGGGTGGACGTCAACGGGGTCGGGATCGAGTACGAGGTCACCGGGCAGGGGCGGCCGGTGGTGCTGCTGCACGGCTTTCCCGACTCGGGCCGGCTCTGGCGGCATCAGGTCCCCGCCCTGGCCGCGGCCGGGTTCCAGGTCATCGTCCCGGACCTGCGCGGCTACGGCGGCTCCGGCAAGCCCGAGGCGGTCGAGGCCTACTCCCTGATGACGCTGGCCGGGGACGTGATAGCGGTCCTCGGCGACCTCGGCGTCGCCCGGGCCCACGTGGTGGGGCACGACTGGGGGGCCGCCCTGGCCTGGGGACTGGCGTCGCTCGCGCCCGGCACCGTCGACCACCTCGCCGTGCTGTCGGTCGGCCACCCGGCCACCTTCCGCCGCACGGTCCGCCAGCGCGAGAAGTCGTGGTACATGCTGCTGTTCCAGTTCCCCGGCGTCGCCGAGCGCTGGCTGACCCAGGACAACTGGGCCAACTTCCGGACCTGGGCCGGGCACCCCGATGCCGACCAGGTGATCGCCGACCTGGAGCGGAACGCGTCGCTCACGCCCGGCCTGAACTGGTACCGGGCCAACGTAGCGCCCGAGACCTGGGTGCAGCCGCCGCCCGCGCTGCCGCCGGTGCAGGCGCCGGCCATGGGCCTGTGGAGCACCGGGGACATCGCCCTGACCGAGACCCAGATGACGGATTCCGCCGCGCACGTGGCCGGCCCCTGGCGGTACGAGCGCCTCGACGGCCCGGGTCACTGGATGCAACTGGAGGCACCGGACCAGGTCAACGCCCTGCTGCTGGACTTCCTGCCCCGCTAGCTCAGGCCGCCGCCTTCCGGCCGCGGTCAGGCGCCGCGCCCGGTGCCGGAGGCGACGGACTCGGCCGGGTCCGCCTGGACGACCCGCAGCACCTCGGGGGAGGCCGCCGCGCGGGCCGGCACGAGGACCAGGGCCGCGTAAGGGCGAAGGTCAACATCACGTCATCCCGAACGGCCGGATGTCGCACCGCTCACCCCGGGCATCTCGCCGCTCTAGGGCTGCATGGCGCCGGGCAGCACGCCACGGAAGAACAGCGCGATGAGGATCAGGTAGCCGAGCAGCACCAGGGTCCAGGGCAGGTTGTGCCGGATCACCTGGCCCTCGCGGCGGACGAACGTGCTCGTCGACACGCCGACGCTGGCGGTCTGCGGCGCGACCGGCTTGCCGATCTCCGCGCCGACCGAGTTGAGCGAGGGCAGCAGCAGCGGCGGCATGTGCAGCAGGCCGCCGACCGTGTACTGGAACCCGCCGAACAGCGCGTTGGTCGAGGTGTTGCTCCCGGACAGCGCGACGCCGATCCAGCCGACGATCGGCGCCAGGATCAGGTACGTCGGCCCGATCTGGGCGAACCCGTGCGCCATCGTGTTCGCCATGCCCGAGTAGTTGAACACGTCGGCGAGCCCGAAGACGATCGGCGCGACCAGCAGCGCCCCCCACATCTGCTTGAACGTGGTGCGGAAGACCTCGGCGAGCTGGGCCGGCCGCGCCCGCAGGAAGACCGCGATGACGGCCCAGGACACCAGGATCCAGGTTCCCGCGACGGCCGGCGTGAACGCCCAGACCACGCTGGTCGCCTTGTGCGATATGGAGCTGACCGCGTCGACCGCGGGCTTGGCGAAGTTGTAGTCGCTCAGGTGCGACCACGGTCCCGTGGCCGCGACCACGACCGCGATCAGGATCAAGAACGGCGCGAGGCCGCGCATGGCCTCCCTGGTGGTCACGGCGTCCGCCGGGGGCGCGCCGGCCGGGGAAGTCCCGGCGCTGCCGTCGGCCTGGATGGGCACGCCGCCGAAGCCGAGCGTCTCCCGCGGCCGCCAGAAGCGCAGCAGTAGCAGCAGGCAGCCGAAGGAAACGACCGCCCCGATGATGTCGGGCAGGTAGGGGCCGAGCCACTGCGAGGTCGGGAGCTGGCCCGCGATGTACGACAGCGACCCCACCACGGCCAGCGGCCAGGCGCCGCGCAGCCCGCGCCGCCCGGCCACCAGGTAGATCAAGATCCAGGGCGGGAGCAGCGCGAGGACCGCGACGATGCGCCCGACCGACGCCGACAGCTCGTCGAGTGGCACCTTCGTCACCGTCGACAGCGCGATGATCGAGGCGCCGAGGGCGCCGAACGAAACCGGCGCGTTGTTGGCGATCGCGGCGACCCGGATGGCGTCGAGTTCCGCCACGCCGAGGCCGATCAGGATCGGCGCGATCACCGCCCACGGGTAGCCGAAACCCACCAGGCCCTCCAGCAGGGCGCCGAGCGCCCACGCCAGCAGGATCGCCTGCACGCGGATGTCGGCCGTCGCCTGGGCCACCAGCCAGCGCCGGAAGTCGCCGA
>DAHWEX010000419.1 GCA_027326205.1 Actinomycetota bacterium | reverse complement strand
CCGGGGTATGCCTGCTCGACCAGGTCCAGGCCCTGGTCGACCGTGGTGAAGCCGAGTTGGCGGTAGAGCAGGATGATGTCGTCGGCGTCGATCTCGGCGCGGGCAGCGAACAGCTTCATCGCCAGCAGGTAGCGGGGTGAGGCGACGTCGACGATGAGGGAGTCGCTGGAGTAGAACCGCTGCGCGTCCGGGTCAGGGCCGGGCAGGAACCCCTTGACCGCATCGTTGAGCCAGTCTTCGGCAAGCCCTTCCCGCTCCGCGACGGCGGCGGCGGCCTTGCGGACCACCTCGGACGGGACGAACACCGCGTCGAGGTCCCGGGTCGCACGGGTGGCGTCGTAGGCGACGGCGAGGGCCGCGCCGCCAACCAGGAAGAGCTCGGCCCTGGCCCCGCGCGCCGCGAGTTCCGATGACAGATCGTCTAGGAGAGCGCGGATGTCTTCTCGCCCGAGGCCGGTGCTCATGCCCGCTCCAGCGCCCCGCTGGTGATGAACACGCCGCGGCGGCGGAACGACGACGGCGACTCCACCAGCGCCTGCGGGTGCAGGCCGCGCAGGTCGGTGACGAACCACCACGGCCACGCCTCGCGCTCGGTGAGCCTGGCCCACGCGGGGACTGTCCAGCCGTCCCTGCGGGCCAGGTGCTCGGCCATCGCGGCGAACGCCGCGTCGACCCGGCTGTCCCCGGTGCCCCTGGGGGCCTGCGACCACATCCGTGCCGCCGCCTGAGTACCCGCGTGGCGCAAGACACTGGTGTAGTCGTCGAGCAGCTGGGCGAAGACGTAGCGCCAGAGTCTGCTCAGCCGCTCCCCGCCGCCAAGCATGGCCACGGCGCTGCCCGCCGCCTGGTCGGCCGTCTCGAACGCCCGCGTATCCATGCTGCAATGGTACCGACCAGCGGGGACGCCGGAAGTTAGGAAGGCACCTGGGAGTCCACGTCTCCAGCCGCAGCAGGAGAACGAGAACGCGATGACAATCAGGCAGGCTTGACGTCGCCGCAAGTTTCCCGCCAACGTCAAGCACGGAGCGGCGCCGCTGCTGGCCCACGGCGGGGACCGCGACGGTTGGCGGTAAAGCCTACGCGCAGTGGCCGGCGCCGTTGACCGAGGTCGGGGCACTGCTGGAGGCCAGGGCGATACACCCCGGACTGACCGCGCGCCAGTACCTGCTCGCGCTTGGCGCGACCCAGGGGATCGGGGCCCGGCGGGTGCGGGAGGTGCTTGACTTGGTCGGGCTGAGCGAGGTCGCCGACCGTCGCGCCAAAGGCTTTTCCCTCGGCATGGGCCAGCGGCTGGGCATCGCGGCCGCGCTGATTGGCGACCCGCGTGTACTCATCCTCGATGAACCGGTCAACGGGCTGGACGCCGAGGGCGTGCGCTGGGTACGGACGCTGCTGAAGGATCTCGCCGCCGAAGGCCGGACGGTGCTGCTGTCGAGTCACCTGATGAGCGAGATGGAACTGACCGCAGAGCACCTGATCGTGATCGGCCAGGGTCGGCTGCTCGCGGACACCTCGCTGGCCGGGTTCGCCGAGCGGATAGCCGGCGGCAGCGTCCGCGTCCGCAGCCCGGAGGCGGGTCGGCTGCGGAGCCTGGTCCTGCGGAGGGGAGTGACGGTGAGCAGCGATCAGCCGGACGTGCTGACCGTGACCGGGATGGAGTGCGATGAAATCGGACTCATCGCTGGCCGTAACGGCGTCATCCTGTATGAGTTGGTCCCGCAGCGGGCTTCCCTCGATCGGCGAGATGCGCAGGACCGTCACGGCGCTGCGCAGCGACGCGGACGAGGACGCCCGCTATCCCGTACCGGGGCTTGGCGACTTGGAGGACCTGCTCGGCCAGGTGCGCGCGGCCGGGCTCCCGGTCCGGTTTACCGTTCAGGGCCAGGCGCGCCCGCTGCCGACTGGGACGCAGCTCGCGGTTTACCGTATCGTCCAAGAGTCGCTCACCAACGTGCGCAAGCACGCGACCGGGGCTACCGGTGCCGCGGTGACGTTGCGCTACGACGCTGGCGGGATCCACGTGGAGGTCAGCGATGACGGCCGCGCCTGCGGTGCCAGCACCGGCGTCGGCCACGGTATCACCGGAATGCGGGAGCGCGCCGTCGCCTACGACGGGAGCATCGCGGCCGGACCTGGCCCGGGCGGCGGCTGGCTGGTACGGGCGCGCCTAGGGGAGACGGACGGCATTGATCACGATCTTGATCGTTGACGACGAGCAGCTGCTGCGGCTTGGGTTCCGGATGATCTTCGAGGCTGAGCTGGACCTGTCCGTCGTCGGCGAGGCGGGCGACGGGACCGAGGCCGTCCGGCTGACCGGGCAGACCCCACTGGCCATGGCAGCCGAGGCTGCCCGCTTGGCGCTGGACGACGCCGGCACCCCTGCGGCCGAGGTGGACGGCGTCATCGACTTCCACACTAACGACTCGGCCTCGGCCACCGACGTCGGACGGGCCATCGGTGCGGTCGACCTAGGCCTGGCACTGGACGTGACCTGTGGCGGCAATGTCGCCGTCACGGTCGTCGGCCAGGCACTGGCCGCGGTCCAGGCCGGCGTGTGCGACACGGTCGTCGTCTTCCGCTCGTTCAACGGCCGCTCCGGCAGCCGCTACGGCAGCAACGCCGGCATCCAGTTCCGCAGCGACATGCAGTTCGCGGCACCGCACGGCTACGTCGTCCCGGCCATGTGGATCGCCGGGTTTGCCCAGCGGCAAAGGCACGTCTACGGCCTCACCGACGAAGACTTCGGGCACATCGCGGTCACCACCCGACAGCACGCGGCCGCAAACCCTCACGCGATGCAGCGCGACCCGCTCGACATGCAGGCCTACCTCTCCTCCCGGTGGATCTACTCACCACGTTTCATGCCACCTGGATTTTGCCGCCGGGTCGCGGCGTCTGATTCTGTTCGTGTCGACCGCGCCGGGGGCTTGCGGTGAGAGGACCGGCGTGCCCGGGGGCGAGAGAGTTCTCCTGCCGCCTGCTGCTTCCTGGCTGGCTGGGAGCTCCGTTGTCTTCGGGCCGGGCTTCTGGATCAGGCTTTGCGCATGCGGTAGAAGGCAGCGGTGCTGTCGACGGTAATGCCGCCGTTGGCGTGCATCCGCTCGAGTCCTGCGAACATCCTGGCCCGGAACTCTCCGGCCAGCTCAGGGCCGAGGGAGTCGACGTACCCGCGGAAGCCGTGGGACATGCTCCAGTCCCAGTAGTGCGGCGGGTCGCGTATCGCGAAGGTCGCCCGCTCGCTGCGCTGCTCAATGCCGGTGAAACCGGCCTCAGCGCAGATCTGCGGCAGCGGTCGGGGCGGCGGGGTGAACGGGTCTGGCTTTTTCGTTTTGCTGGGCCGTCTGGCCATGTGTTGCATGAGTTCTC
This sequence comes from Actinomycetota bacterium, assembly GCA_027326205.1. Classification (GTDB taxonomy): domain Bacteria; phylum Actinomycetota; class Actinomycetes; order Streptosporangiales; family Streptosporangiaceae; genus Trebonia. The sequence goes on along the minus strand of DAHWEX010000419.1, from coordinate 252 downwards.
CGTAGAAGCCCCACCGGTCGTCCTTCTGTCGGCCTGGTTCTGAGCAGCCACGTGGCGGCTTGCGTCCGGCCTGACCGCCCGCCTTGGCCTTGCCCCCGCGTCACCCGCCCGGCGGACCGAGCTCACCTGACGACCCCGGCGGGGTAGTTCCTGCCCGGCATGGCGTGGAAAGGCGCAGGCTGCTGGGTGTTTGTCTGCCCGCTTGAAGGCCTGCGGTGGTCACAGGCTGACGGTCAGCCCGTCGCTGGCGGC
>DAHWEX010000435.1 GCA_027326205.1 Actinomycetota bacterium | reverse complement strand
GCGTCGAGGCGCGGGTAGACGCGGCGGGCGTTGGCCTCGAAGACCTGCGCGCGCTCGTCGTCGGTGACCTTGGCGGCGTCTAGGTAGCGCTTGGTGTCGTCCCAGGGGAAGTCCCCGTCGGGGTTGTTGCCGCGCACCGCGCCGAGCATCTCCGACGCGAACAGGATGTTCCCGGCCGGGATGACGCTGGTCAGCAGGTCGATGCCCGGCTGGTGGTAGACGCAGGTGTCGAAGAAGACGTTGGGCAGCACGTTCTGCTCGATCGGCGGGAACTTCTCCCGCGTCGCGATGCCCTTGAAGCGGCCCCAGTGGTAGGGCACCGCGCCGCCGCCGTGCGGGATGACGAAGCGCAGCGCCGGGAACCGCTCGAACAGCTTCCCCTGCACGAGCTGCATGAACGCGGTCGTGTCCGCGTTCAGGTAGTGGGCGCCGAGGGTGTGCGCGGCCGGGTTGCACGAGGTCGAGACGTGGATCATGGCCGGCACGTCCAGCTCGGTCATCTTCTCGTACAGCGGGAACCAGTACTCGTCCGTCAGCGGCGGGGAGCTCCAGAAGCCGCCGGCCGGGTCCGGGTTCAGGTTGCAGCCGACGAAGCCGAGCTCGGTGACGGCCCGGTCGAGCTCGGCGACGCTCGCGCCGAGGGGCTCCCCCGCGACCTGCGGCAGCTGGGCGACGCCGGCGAAGTTGCGCGGGAACAGCGTGGTCACCCGGTAGATGAGGTCGTTGCAGATCCGCGCCCAGGTGACCGCGGTCGCCGGGTCGGGCACGTGGTGCCCCATGTGCGAGGCGCGGGGCGAGAAGATCGTCAGGTCGTGCCCGCGCTCGCGGGCGATCCGGAGCTGGTTGCCCTCGATCGTCTCCCTGATCTGGTCGTCGCTGATCTCCGGCTCTGGCGGCACCGGGAGCGACGGATCCGCCAACCGGGCCAGCTGCGCCTCGCGGAACTCCTGCAGCGCCGGCGGGGCCGTCGTGTAGTGACCGTGACAGTCAATGATCATCTGCGCGTCTCCTGCGTGCACCGCGGCCCTGGCCGACTCTGACTACCCGGCTCACCTTAGCGCCCGCCCCGCCACGGGGCATCGTGTGGCCGCGCCAAAGAAAGCGGCGGCCGTTCGGGATGATCCGACCGGCTAGCTGGGTGGCACCTCGATGGCGAGTACCTGCTCCGCGACCCTGACGGAGATCGTCCTCCAGTCGACCCCGACCGTGGCCGGGTCGAACGGGCGCCGCGCGCTTGCGCGACAGGTCCAGGTCTTCCCACGCGGCGGCCGGCACTTGACCCGGTCACCTAGGCGGCGTCGATGCCATCGACGAAGCCAAGGACGGCCTTCGCCAGTTCCTCGGGGGCCTCCATCGCGGCGTAGTGGCCGACGCCGTCGAGTTGGACGGAGCTGATCCCCGCCGCCGCGGCCTGGGACATGGTCCCGGCCGTGAAGTGGCCGCCGCCGGCTCCGACCGCGAGCACGGGCACGGTCAGCCCGGGGGACTCGGCGAGGGCCCTGATCTCCGGCCCTTCCCGAAGCAGCGACAGGTAGAGGCCGGCCGCGCCGCGCCAGCCGTCCGGGCGTGCGTAGGTCCGGGCGAAGTCGTCGATGTCGGCATCGGTGACCGCGCCCGCGACGGCGGTCATGGACGGGAACGCGTACTGCCCGAGGAACTCGCGCTCGCGGCCGGCCAGGAGCATCTCGGGAATGCCGGGCGCGGCGAGGACCCCGATGTGCCAGGCGCCGCCGTGGGCGACGTCGGCCAGCATCTCCCAGCCGAAGCCAGGCAGGCCCGTCTCGATGGCGGTAAGGCCGAGCACGTCCTCCGGGTGGGTGACAGCCAGCCGGAAGACCATCGCCCCGCTGATGTCCTGCCCGGTCAGGTGGACCGGGCCGAGGCCGAGGTGCGCGATCAGCTGGTGCAGGTCGTCCGCAGCGGCCTTGCTGTCGTGGTCGCCCGGCGCGGTGTCCGAGTCGCCGAAGCCGCGCAGGTCCACGGCGAAGACCCGGTGGCTGACGGCGAGCAGGGGGATGATCTTGCGGAACGCCCGCCAGGTCTCGGGGAACCCGTGGACCAGCAGGACCGGGGACCCGGTGGTCCCCGCGGCGGCGTAGTGCAGGGTCGTTCCGTTGACGTGGGCGCGGTGGTGGGTGATCCCCGGGACGGCGGGGCTTGCTGGTGCGGTAGTCATACTCTCTCTCCTCAACTCGACAGCTTGACTGTCTAATAATAGACACCCTGGCTGTCTTTTGTCGATGGTCGTATCCTTCTGCCATGTCTCGCTCTGGCGCCGATCTCGCGCTGCTGCTGCTCGGGGGCTTCCGCGCACTCGTGGACGCCGCGAGCGCCGAGCTGGCCGATCGCGGCTACGAGGACGTGCGCCCCGTCCACGACTTCGCCATGCGGGCCATCGCCGCCGGAGCCGACAGCGCCTCAGAGCTAGGCCGGCGCCTGTCGATCACCAAGCAGTCGGCCGCGAAGACCATCGCGGTCCTGCAGGAGCGCGGATACGTCGCCCGCGACACCGACCCGCGCGACGCCCGCCGCAAGCGCCTTCAGGTGACCGAGCTCGGCTTCGACGTGCTGCGCCAGGGCGAGGCGATCTTCGACGAGCTCCGCGATCAGTGGGCGCAGCGGATCGGCGCCGCCGAGCTGGAGAGCATCGAGGATCACCTCACTGCGCTGGCGGGCGCGCAGCCCGTGCGCTTCGACACGCCCGGGTGGATTGCCCGCGACATCGGCGAGCCGGCCTGAACTAGGCGGCGAACAGGCAGGACTCGACAGCAACCGCGCTGCCCAGTGAACGGGCATGTTCGTTGACACCGCCGGGCACTGGCTCGGCAACGACAACCGGGATCTTGCTGCCGACGGTAAGGGGCCTGCTCGGCCGGGCGTGAGGCTGCCCCGCGAGGTCTAGACCGTGGCCGGGTAGCCGAGGCTGAGGGCGACGGGTACCGCGCCGAACGGCTCGCGGAACCGCGCGCCGGGCCGGTCCGGTGCTTCTGGCGCGTCAACCACGGGCCAGTGCATCTTCAGGTGGGCGGTGGTGAGCCCGGCCACGGAGTAGGGGAACTCCATGGGCGACACGCCGTGGCTCTTGAGGATGGCGCCCCAGCGGAACGCCGCGAACACCGCGGCAAGTTCCCGGACCGACAGCGGCCGGCGGGCGGTCAGGTCGATCCCGTAGACCGCGGCGGCGAGTTCGATAAGGTCGACGGCGCACTGGGTGAGTGCGGCGGTCTTCGTCCGGTAGGAGGTCCCGTCGGCGTTGACCGCGCCGAGCTTCTCTCCCGCCACCGGGGAGTAGCGCGGGGCGGCCTTGCACTGCATCCAGTCCGCGGCGGCGAGGAGTTTCCAGCTGCCGCCGGCGCAGGCGGCCACGTCCCGGTAGAGGTGCTCGCCGCGGCCCAGCGGCCCCTTGGCCTGGGCGAACAGGGCCGTTGTCACGGCCTGCGGGAGGTTCGGCTCGTACCAGGCGGCGTCCGCGGGGGCGGGCCTGGCGCCGCCGCGCCCCGGGGTCACGTGGCCGGTGGCGTATCCCCCGCGGCCCTGGGCCGACGCGGCATACGCCGCAGTGACGTGCGCGGTCGTGACCGCGCTGGGGTACCGGGTGCCGCCGCCGGCCCCGGGCGCGGCGAGGCCGGGGATGCTGGCGGTTCCCGAGTCCGCGCTTCCCGCGCTGGCGGTCGGCGAACTGGCGGCTGGCGGCTTCTTCACCGAAGGCTTCTTCACCGGGAGCCGGCTGGCCGGGGGCACGCGGGCCGGGGTGGCCGCCGCGCGGGGGGTGACCGCCGGGGGGGAGGGTGACGCGGCCGGGGCGGGCGTGCTGGCGGGGGCGGCGGGCGCGGGCGTGGCGGGGGGTGCGGGGGTGTCGTACTGGTAGAGGTTGTAGAGCTTCATGAGGGCGATGAGGTTGGCGCCGTAGTTCGGGTCGGTGGCGTAGACGCCGGTGAGGTCGCTGGCGAAGGCGTC
>DAHWEX010000039.1 GCA_027326205.1 Actinomycetota bacterium | reverse complement strand
CCATGACGAGTTCGACCATCGGCGACCTGCTGGTCCGGGCGTGCCAGCGGTACCGGGGCCGGCCGGCGCTGGTCCGCGGCGGTGCCGTGCTGAGCTACGGCGAGCTGCTCGACTCCGGTGCCCGGCTGGCCAACGCGCTGCGCGGCGCGGGCGTCGCGGCCGGGACCCCGGTGGCCGCGATGCTGGAGGACCGGCTCGACTCGCTCGCCGTCTACGTCGGGGCCGCGATCGGCGGTTACCCGGTCATCCACGTCAACGACCGGCTGGCCGCCCCCGAGGTGGCGCACATCCTGCGCGACTCCGGAGCGCGGGTGCTGTTCCACACCGACGGCCGCAGCGAGGTGGTGGCCGCGGCCGCGGCCGCCGGCGACGGGGTGCTGCTCGTCACGATCGGCGGCGAGCGGCCGCCGGGAGCGGCCGGGCTGGCCGAGTTCGCCGCGGGCGGCAGCAGCCGGCTCGAGGTAACCCCGCGCGCGCCCGGTGACCTGGCGATCGTCGGCTACACCAGCGGCACGACCGGGGTGCCCAAGGGGGCGATGATCTCCCAGCGGGCGCTGACCGACTGCGTCCGCCTGATGCCCGCGATGTTCCGGATCGGCAGCTACGGCCGGTGCGCGTTCACCGGCACGCTGTCGTTCGTCAGCGGGCTGTGGGGGGTGATCTTCCCGCACCTGTACACCGGCGGCACGGTCACCTTCCTGCACCCGTACACGCCGGCCTCCTGGGCCGACCACCTGGCCGCCGACCACTCGACGTTCAGCTACGCGCCGACGCCGTACCTCCCCGCGTTCGCGGCCGAGTTGCGCCGCCGCCCGGAGCTCCTGCGGTCGCTTGAGACGGTCATCCACTCCGGGTCCCCGGTGCCCCGCGCGCACGTGGAGGACATGGTCGAGGTGGCCGGCGAGCGGTACGCCGAGGCGTGGGGGATGACCGAGGGAGTGGCCCCGTTCACCGCCACCACCAGGGACGACTGGCGGGAGGCGGGCCGCGGTCCGGCCCGTGACATCTTCGCGAGCGCCGGCCGCCCGTTCCCCACGGCGACCGTCACCGCCGTCGGTCCGGACGGCCGGGCGTTGCCGCCTGGTGAGCAGGGCGAGCTCGCGGTCGCGGCGGACGTCATGTTCGACGGCTACCTCGGCGACGCGGCCAAGACCGCCGCGAGCTTCGGGCCGCACGGGTTCCGCACCGGCGACCTCGGGCTGCTCGACGAGGCCGGCTACGTGTACGTGACCGGCCGGGCGCGGGAGCTGATCCTCAGCGGCGGCGCGAACGTCTACCCCGCTGAGGTGGAGGCCGCGCTGGCCACCCTGCCCGGCGTGGCCGAGTGCGCGGTGCTCGGGCTGCCCGACGAGCGATGGGGCGAGGCGGTCACCGCGGTCATCGTGGCCGCCCCCGGCGCTCGCCTCACCGAAGAGGAAGTCATCGCGCACCTGCGGACGCGGGTCGCCGGATTCAAGCGGCCGCGCCGGGTCTTCTTCGCGGCGTCGCTGCCCCGCAACGCGAGCCTGAAGGTGCGCAAGGACGTGCTCAGGCAGGAACTGGCCGAAAAGCACGGGCGGCACAGCTCATGACCCGGCTGCCCCGGCTGACCTGGCTGCCCCGGCTGGCCTCGCGGTAAGCGGCCTTCCGCCTGTGTCCCCGTGTCCCCGCGGCTCAGCGGCCGGTCTTGAGCTCGGTCGCGTTGAGCAGCTTGGCCATCCCCCGCTCGTAGCGGACCGGGTCGCGGGCGTACCTCGCCCGGGCGTCGATCGCCATGAAGTCGGTGTCGCAGGTGTACTCGCCCCGGTCGAGCGCGGTCAGGCCCGCGGCCGCGATGTCGCGCGGGTCTTCCTTCCGGCCGTCGACGTGCGCGGCCATCCGGGTGTCGACCGAGCCGACGATCAGCGCGGTCACCTCGGTGCCCTGCCCGGCCAGTTCGGCCCGGGTGATGCTCGACAGGAAGAGCGCGGCCGCCTTGGCGGGGGAGTAACCGCCCATGAACGCGGCGGGAAACGCGCCAGCCACCGACAGCACGTTGACGATGTAACCGCCGCCCGCCGCACCGAGCGCGGGCGCGAACGCCCGGGTCATGTTCAGCACGCCGAAGTAGTTCACCTCCATCTCGCGGCGGGCCGCGTCCGGGTCCCGCGCCAGCACCAGCCGGTTGCCCGTGAACAGCCCCGCGTTGTTGACCAGCAGGTTCACCTCGGGGCAGGCCGCCGCGGCGGCGGCGACGGAGCCGAGGTCGGTGACGTCGAGCGGGACCACCTGGACCGGCAGGCCGTCGAACTGGCCGTGCACCTGGGCGGGGTCGCGCACGCCTGCGTACACCGTGCGCGCGCCGCGGGCGGCGAGTTCCTGGACGAAGGCCAGCCCGATGCCCCGGTTGGCCCCGGTTACCAGGGCAACCGAGCCGGCGGCTTTCGTGGTCCGTGGCATCTGTATACCTCCGCGCTATCGTGTTGCCTAATCAAACACTACAGTTAATGGAGTGATGATGGTAGAGGCCCCGCGGACGGGTGAGAACTCCGACGCCATCGCCCTGGGACTGATCGGCGACGAGTGGAACCTGGCGATCGTCCGGCTGGCCATCGTGGGCGGCGTCCGCCGCTACAAGGACTTCCGCGACCGGCTCGGCATCGCCAACTCGGTGCTGACGGCGCGGCTGCGGCACCTCACCGAGGCCGGGGTCTTCACCCGGGCGCAGTACGCGGACGCGCCGCGCCGCTACGAGTACGTCCTCACCCGGCGGGGCCGCGACCTGTGGAAGGTGCTGCTGACCATCGCCTCGTGGGAAGCGGAGTGGGTCGGTGAGCACAGCGAGCCGCTGCCGCCGCTGCTGCACACCGAGTGCGGGCAGGAGTTCGCCCCGGTCATGCGCTGCCGCACCTGCGGAGAGCCGGCCGGCCTCCGCGACGTGCACGCCGCGATCGGGCCGAGCGGCGGTTTCCAGCGGTCGGTGCCGCGCGTCGCCACCCGGCGCCGCTCGACGGCCGGCTCGGCCGGACCCGGCCTGGTGCCGCAGACCATCGAGCTGATCGGCAACCGGTGGTCGGCGGCGGCCCTGGCGGCCGCGCTGTTCGGCGCCCGGCGGTTCACCGACATGCTGACCATGACCGGCGCGCCGCCCACCATCGTGGCGGACCGGCTGCGCAGGTTCTGCCAGATGGGCGTGCTCACCACGGTGACCCGGCCGGGGTCGAGCCGGGCCGAGTACCGGCTGACCGACAAGGGCCGGGCCTTCTTCCCGCACGTCATGATGATGCTCGAGTGGGGCGACCGCTGGTTCCGGGCCCCCGAGGGGCCGGCCACGCTGCTCACCCACACCGCCTGCGGCCGCGAGTTCCACCCGGTCCTGCACTGCTCGGCCTGCGGGTACGAGCTGTACGGCACCCGCGTCCTGGTCGGCCGCGGCTAGCCGGCATCCCGCCCGCCGGGAGCGGGATGCCGGGCGGCCCGCCGGCTACAGGCCGGCGCAGGCGCTGCCGCTGAGGATGAGCGGGCAGGTGTTGATCACGGCGCCGTCGTAGCCGAAGCTCTTGGTGCTCGCGTTGTACACCAGCGGCTGGAGCTTCATGACGCCGTAGGCCTCGCTGGCGTTCATGACCCACTTGATCCCGTTGATGAACAGCGGCGGCTGGTAGTCCTGGTTCCGCGCGGCCTGCATGATGCCCTCCTGCGACAGCCCCAGGCTGGACGCGGCCGCGGTCTGGAACGCGTTGACCATCATGTCCGCGATCATCCAGCCGGTCTCGTAGTAGGTGTTGTCCGGCTGCGCGCCGGACGGGTCCACCTTCTTCGCGTTGGTGACGTAGGCCTGGTAACCGGGGTCGTTGGCGTAGACCGGGTTGCCGGGGTCCTTCTCCCAGAAGACCAGCTTCTGGCCGTTGGCGGCGCTGCCGGCCGGGGCGAACATCAGCGACGCGCTGCCGCAGTTCGAGGCCTGGACGCGCAGAATCCGGCGGGACAGCCGGATGACCAGCCCCATCAGGCCCTCGGGCGGCGATGAGGACGACGCCGAAGATCAGCTGTGAGCCTTCGCCCTGGCGCAGGTTCTCCGTCCAGTACGGGACGAAGTAGACCGCCAGGCCGCCGATCAGCGGGCCGAGCGTGGTCGCCACGCCGCCGATCACCAGGCCGGT
>DAHWEX010000405.1 GCA_027326205.1 Actinomycetota bacterium | reverse complement strand
GGATTGGCGTGCTGGTGCTGATGCGCCGCCGGTTCACCGAGCTCGCGTGCTTCCTCGCCGCGCAGGCCGTGGGCACCTTGGCCGTTCAGGCGTGGGACGGGCTGACCCGCCTTGACCTAGCCGCGTTCCTCGCCGTGCTTGCCTGGTCGACCGGAGCCCAGGTGGCCGTGGCCGCCGGGGTCAGGGCGCTGGATATCGCCGCCGACCAGGCCGCGGCGGCGGCGCGCAGCGAGCACGCCGCGCGCGAACGCGTCGCCACGGCGGAGATCATCCAGGCCGCTCGGCAGGTGCGCTGGCTGGCACTGCGGGAGAGCGCCGTCCCGCTGATCGCCGAACTGGCGGCGGGGACGGCCGACCCGGGCGACGCGCAGGTGCGCATCCGGTGCGCGGTCCAGGCGGCCCGGCTGCGCAGGCGGCTGGCCGAGGGCGATGAGGTACCCGGATCACTGGTGCACGAACTGCACGCGAGCGCCGATGTGGCCGAGCGGCGCGGGGTTGCCGTAGAGATCGAGACGGCCGGGCCGCTGCCGCAGGTGCCGCACCAGGCCCGGCGGGTGATCACCGATGCCGCCATCGCGATCTTGACCGACGCGCGCAGCCAGGCGCGGATCACCCTGGCCACGGTGGCCGCCGGGATCGCGGTCAGCTTCATCGCCGATACCGGCGCAGCGGTCCCGCTGCCCGCGGCCGGCGAGGGAGTCACCATCCAACAGCAGCAAGACGGCAGCATGTTCTGGGCGGAGGCGCGATGGGACAGCACGTGACGGTGGCGATCATCGAAGACCACCCGGTCGTCACGGAGGGGGTGGCGTCCTGGATCCGCTCCGATCCCGGCCAGCGAGTGCGGCTGGTGCGGACGGCACCGGACCTGAGCGGGCTCCGCGTCGGGCCGCAGCCGATCGCTGACGTGATCATCCTGGACCTGGAACTGAACGGGGAACTGGTCACGCCGCAGATCCCGGACCTAGTGGCCGCCGGGTACCGGGTGGTGGCCTTCTCCGGGCACAGTGACCCGGCGATCGTGATGGAGACGCTGGACCACGGCGCGCATGCCTACGTGTCCAAGGAGGAAGGCAGCGACCACCTGGTCGAGGCCGTGCTCGCGGCCGCCGCCGACCGGCCGTACGTGACCCGGTCGCAGGCCCGGGCGATGCTCGCCGACCAGCGGCCCTCCCGCCCGGTGCTGTCGCAGCAGGAGCAGCAGGCGCTGCTGCTGTGGTTCCAGGGCATGACGAAGGCGTCGGTCGCCCGGCGCATGTCGATCAGCGAGAACACGGTCCGGCAGTACATCAGCCGGGTGCGCGCCAAGTACGCGGCTACCGGGCGGCTCGCGGCGAGCAAGGACGCGCTGCTCGCCCGCGCGATCGAGGACGGCGTCCTCAAACCGAGCGAGATCGTCCAGTACAGCTCCTTCGCCCGCGGCGCGGCCGAAGGTACCAGCTTGGGTCCCCCGGGCCGCTTAGCCCGGGACACCCAAGCCCCCCCCACTCCCCCCGCGGAGAGCCGGCCGCTGCTCGGCACCGGGCTGCGGCTACCTGCCCGGCGCCGCGGCCTGCTCGGATCGCGGGCTGACGTAGGTAAGCATCCCCGATGGTGACTGTCACTGTCATGACGCCCGATCGGGTGACACGAACGCGGGGCCCGCGCCCCTGGCGGCGTCGGCCGGCCTGGCAGCCGTCGCGTCCCGCGCCCGGCCGTGACCTTATCAACTTCTTAAGAAATTGGCCGCTCGGCGTGCGCTCGACCGTTTTGGCGGGAATGCCCGCCAATGAGGACCGATTCGCGGCCCCGTGGGCCCCGTGGCGGCTCTCCGGCGGCTATTTCTGAGTTGTCTCTGCGCTTCATCAGGGCAAATCGCGCTGGTCGGCGCCCTCATGACCTGGGGTGCCGTCGCAGCCCGGACGGGTGAACTCAACATTCCGCTAGAACCGACGACCCCCGTCCGGTACCTTCTGCCTTATGTCTAATAGTCTTATGTCTAATAGTCCGGACTTTCCGGCCATTCGACGACTTGGGCCTGACGATCTTAGGAACTGCGCCGCGCTTGCGGTGGACCGCGGATGGTGGCCGGAGCGCGACAAGTGGGCGCTGCTCCTGGCCGCGTCCGAGGTCTACGGGGTCGACGCGCCCGACGGCCGGGGCCTAGCCGCGACGGTGTCGCTGACCCGGTGGGGTGAAAACCGGGCCGGGCTTGGCATGATGCTCGTCGCACTGCGGTACGGGAGCCGCGGCCTCGGCCGGCTGCTCATGGAACACGCGCTGGGCGTGGCTGGTGAAGGCACCGACGTCTGGCTGTACGCCACCGACTCGGGCAGGCCCCTGTACGAGAAACTCGGCTTCAAGCCCGTTCGCAAGAGCGTGGCGTTCCGCGGCCGGTTCCGCGTCAACCCGCAGGCTAACAAGGTCAAGAAGCACGACTCGCATGCGGGGGCGGCCGAGATCCCGGGCACCGTCCGCGTCGCCACCGAGGCGGATCTCCCGGTGATCCTCACCCTGGACCGTGCCGCCTACGGCGCGGACCGGGAGCGGATGCTCAGCCGCCTGCCGGATTTCGCGGACCGGATCGTCGTCTTCGAGGGCAACGACGGCATCGTCGGCTACGGCGCGGGATGGCGCACCGAGGCATACATGATGATCGGCCCCCTGATGGCCCCGGACGGCGCGTCGGCTAGGCGCATGGTCACGGACCTGGCCGCGCACTCGCCCGTCGCGATCCGCCTCGACCTGGACCCGGAGCGGCCCGAACTGCCCGGCTGGGCGACCGCCAGCGGACTCTTGGCGACCGAGCGCACGGTCGTCATGGTGCACGGCGACATCACCCCGCACGGCATG
>DAHWEX010000433.1 GCA_027326205.1 Actinomycetota bacterium | reverse complement strand
AGGACGGTCAGGGCGGCGTTCGCCAGCAGCAGCGCGACGCTGACCAGCCAGACGCCGCCGACCGCGGCGAGCGCGAGCACCGCGGGATGCTGCCACTGGGAGGCCCCGTACAGGTCCCACGGCCCGCCGAGGCCCTGGTAGGAGCGGATCCACTCGGGAATCAGCCAGCAGCTCGGCACGACGAGGAAGGCGGCGGCCAGCCGCCGCCACGACGCACCGGGCCGCAGCAGCCGGTTAACCGCGACGGCGAAGGGCGACCACATCCAGCCCATGACCGCGCCGAGCAGCACCAGGCCCGGCCCGATCTCCGGTGCCATCCAGTACAGCATGGCGACCAGGTACCCGGCCCCGAACCACCAGCCGCGCGCCACCGCCTCCCGGGTGGTGGCGGCCCGGGTGAACAGCGTCATCGCCGGCACCAGCGCGAACCACGCCAGGTAGGACAGCGACGGCGCGGGGAACACGAGGATGACGGGCACGCCGCTGGCCAGGAACGACAGCCACCGCATCGGGTAGCGCAGCTGCCGGGCGATCCTGCTTCGCAACCTCACGCTTCCATTGTCCGCCCGGCCCCTGGGCGAGCCCGTCGCGGCCCGGGCCGGCCCAGTCAGGCGGTCGTGGTCGTCGTTGCCCGCGAACGGAAGCGGGGCGGCGGCTCCCGGCCGCCGCCCCGCTTTCCGGCGGCGGTCACGCCCTGGCGGCGGCCTCCTCCAGGGCGCGGCGGGTCAGCACGCGGGCGAGGTGCTCGCGGTAGGCCTTGCTCGCGTGGATGTCCGAGCCCGCGTGCGTGCCTTCCGCCGCGAGTTGCGCGGCGTCGGCGACCGAGGCGCCGTCCGCCAGGGCGGTCTCCACCGCGGTCGCCCGCAGCGGGGTTGACGCCATGTTGACCAGGGCCACCCTCGCGTGCCGGCCGGCGCCCTGGACGGCCACGCCGACGATCGCGAAGTCGATCGCCCGCTTGTTGAACTTCTGGTAGGACCACGCGGCCGGGCTGGCCGGCTTGGGCACCTGGATCTCGGTGAGCAGCTCGCCGGGCTCGAGGGCGGTCTCGAAGATGCCCTTGAAGAACTCGGCGGCGGGCACCGAGCGGGTACCATCCGGGCCCTTGACCACGAAGGTCGCGTCCAGCGCGAGCAGCGTGGCGGGCAGGTCGGCGGCCGCGTCGGCGTGCGCGGCCGAGCCGCCGATCGTGCCCCGGTGCCGGATCTGCGGGTCGCCGACGGTCTCGGCCGCGGCGGCGAGCAGCGGGATGTCCGCCGCGAGCACCTCCGCGTGGACCACGTCATGGTGCCTGGTCAGCGCGCCGATCGCCACGTAGGTGCCCTCGTCGCGGACGTAGGACAGCTCCGTGACGCGGCCGAGGTCGATCAGCATGGACGGCGCGGCGAAGCGCAGCTTCATCAGCGGCAGCAGCGACTGGCCGCCGGCGAGGAACTTCGCGTCCTCGCCGTGCTCGGCCGCCAGGGCGAGGGCCTCGTCCACGGACGTGGCCCTGGCGTAGGTAAACGACGGTGGGATCACTGGGAGGCCCCCATGTCTGAAGACGCCGCCGCGGCCAGCGCCGCCTTCACGATGTTGTGGTAGCCGGTGCACCGGCAGATGTTGCCCTCCAGGCCGCGGCGGACCTCGGCCTCCGACGGCGACGGGTTCTCCTTGAGCAGGGACACGATCGCCATCACCATGCCGGGGGTGCAGTACCCGCACTGCAGGCCGTGCTCCTCGTGGAAGGCCCGCTGCACCGGGTGCATCTCGCCGTCGTCGGCCAGGCCCTCGAGCGTGGTCACCGCGCGGCCGTCCGCCTGGGCGGCGAGCACGGTGCACGACTTGACCGACTCGCCGTCGAGCAGCACCGTGCAGGCGCCGCAGGACGTGGTGTCGCAGCCGACGTTGGTGGCGGTCAGGTCCGCGACGTCCCGCAGGAAGTGCACGAGCAGCGTGCGGTCCTCGACGTCGGCGGTGACGTCCTTGCCGTTGACGGTCAGTTCGACCTTCACTTCGAGCTCGCCTTCTGGATAGCGGTCCAAACGCGTTCCGGGGTTGTCGGCATGTCGATGTGCCGGACGCCGAGGTGCTTCACGGCGTCGATGACCGCGTTGTGCACGGCCGGGGTCGCGCCGATCGTGCCGGCCTCGCCGATGCCCTTCACGCCGAGCGGGTTCACCGTGGTCGGCGTCTCGCTGGTGAGCAGCTCGAAGCTGGGCAGCTCGGCCGCGGTGATCGCGCCGTAGTCCATCAGCGTCGCGGTCAGCGGGTTGCCGTCGGCGTCGTAGAGGATCTCCTCGAGCAGCGCCTGCGCGGCGCCCTGGGCGATGCCGCCGTGCCGCTGGCCCTCGAACAGGAGCGGGTTGAGGATCGGGCCGGCGTCGTCCGCGGTGACGTGCCGCAGCAGCGTGACCTTCCCGGTCTCGACGTCAACCTCGACGAGCGAGAGCTGCGAGCCGAACGGGAACGTCGGCCGGTCGGCGGTGAACCGCACGTTGGCGACGATCAGCCCGTTGTCCGCGGCCGCGGCCACCTGCGACCAGGACAGCGTCTTGTCCGGGTCGCCCTTGATGCGCCACGTCCCCGAGTCGGTGTCGAGCTCGACGTCGGCCTCGGCGGCCTCGAACAACTCGGCGGCCTTCCTGGCCGCCTCGTCCTTGACCTCGATCGCGGCGTTGTGCACGGCGGAGCCGCCGAGCTGCAGCGACCGCGACGCGTAGGTGCCCACCCCGTCCGGGATCAGGTCGGTGTCACCGTGGATGACCTCGACCTTGTCCATCGGGATGCCGAGCTCCTGGGTGACGATCATCGCGTAGGCCGTGTGGTGGCCCTGGCCGTGCGCGGACGAGCCCGTGTACACGGTCGCGGTGCCGTCGTCGTGCACCTCGACCTTGGCGGTCTCGCCGGCCGCGCCGTCGGCGGCGGTGATCTCCACGTAGGAGGCGAGGCCGATGCCGAGCAGCCGGGTCTCGCCGGCCTCGATCCGGCGCCGCTGCTCGGCGCGGAGCTCGTCGTAGCCCGCGGCCGCGAGGACCTTGTCCAGCGCGGCCTCGTAGTCGCCGGTGTCATACGGCGCGCCCGTCTTGGTGACGAACGGGAACTGCTCCGGCCGGATGAAGTTCAGCTTGCGCACCACCACCGGGTCGACGCCCGTCTCGGCGGCGTACCAGTCGATGACCCGCTCGATGGTGGCCGCGGCCTCGGGGCGCCCCGCGCCCCGGTAGGCCGCGATGGGGGTCGCGTTGGTGACGACCACCTTGTAGTCGGCCTCCACCGCCGGGATGTCGTAGACGCCCGGCGCCATCAGGTTGGTGAGCATCGGCAGGAAGCCGCCCATCCGCGAGTAGGCGCCGGAGTCCTGCACGACGTCGAGCCGGTACGCCTTGACGTGCCCCTCGCGGTCGCCGCCGAGCTTGATGTGGTGGACCTGGGCGCGGCCCTGGGTCATCCCCAGCATGTTCTCGTTGCGGGTCTCCACCCAGCGGACCGGGCGGCCGGTCCGCTTGGCGGCCCAGGCGATGAGGATCTGCTCGCGGTCGATGCCGATCTTGGCGCCGAACCCGCCGCCCACGTCGGGGGCGACCACCCGGATCGCCTCCGGCGGCAGCCCCACCGCGGTCAAGATGAGCCGGGACAGCTGGGCGTTCTGGGTCGAGGTCCAGACGGTCAGCTTCCCGTCCTTCCAGACGGCGGCCGTCGCCCTGCCCTCCATCGGCAGGGCGGCGACCCGCTGGTTGACGATGTCGCCCTCGACGATGACCTCGCACCCGTCGAAGATCGAGTCGTCGCCGATGGGACGGCGGCCCCGCACGCACACGTTGGTGCCCGCGTCCGGGTACAGCAGCGTCTCCTCAGCCAGGGCCGCCTCGATCGACGGGACGGCGGGCAGCATCTCGTAGTCGACGCTGACCAGTTCCGCGGCGTCCTCACCCGCGTACGCGGCGTCGGTGAGGACGAGCGCGACCGGCTCGCCGACGTACCGGACCCGGTCGACCGCGAACAGCGGCTCCGACCAGGGGGGACCCAGCGGCATCGGGCCTTCGGGCGGCGGCGCGTCGTCCGGGGCGGGCTCGGCCGGCGGTGGCGCCGGCAGGTCGAGGTCCGCCGCGGTCAGCACCGCGACCACCCCGGGCGCCCCGAGCGCCGCCGAGGTGTCAATACCGGTAATAAGGGCGTGCGCGGCCGTCGATCGTACGAACGTGGCCCGCACCGCTCCGGCGAGATCAGGTTCGCGCAAGTCGTCGACGTAGACGCCGCCCGAGGTAAGAAGCCGCGGGTCCTCCGTACGGATCACCCGCGTGCCCAAAATGCTCATTTATCCTCCGCTGGTACGGCCTTCCACGCGAACCTACACCTTGGAGGTTCGCCGGTTCTAGCCTGCATTACGCAAAGTTACACGCGTCATTTTGCGGCAAACACCAAGGTAGAAGCCTTGTCAACATAACCTGAGGCAGTAGTCGCGGTGAAGCTTCCGGACGCTCTCGTAGTCCCAATGAGACTTCTGATAAACGCGGCCGTAATTCCGAACGGCGGCGGCCGGCCGCGGCGGGAATTCGAAGCGGCCGGCTGGGGGCGTCCCTGCGGCCCGGGGGGCGCGGGCGCCTAGCCGGCCAGCGCGAACCCGGCGAACAGGCCGGCGGCGCAGATCAGCGTGGTGCCCCCGGTCGCCCCGAGCACGGGGACGAGGGCGCGCCCGGCCGCGCCCGTCAGCACGGGGCGCACCCCGCGCACGGCGGGCGGCAGGGCGGCGAAGCCGAGCAGCAGCCACGGGGTGACCGCCGCGCCCAGGGCCGCCACCATGGCGAACGCGGCCGCGACGAGGGCGGCGTACAGCCACCGCGACCGCCGCTCGCCGATGCGGACGGCCAGGGTCACCTTGCCGGCCTCCCGGTCGGTGGGCACGTCCCGCAGGTTGTTGGCGACCAGGAGCGCGCTGATGAGCAGGCCCATGATGACGCCGCAGCCGACCGACGCCGCGCTGACGTGCCTGGCCTGCACGTAGGTGGTGCCGCACACCGCGACCGGCCCGAAGAAGACGAAGACGAACGCCTCGCCGAGGCCCGCGTAGCCGTAGGGCCGCGGTCCCCCGGTGTACCCCCACGCCGCCACCATGGCCGCGGCGCCGATCACGAGCAGCCACCAGGTCGTCGCCGCGGCGAGCGCGAGGCCGGCCAGGCCGGCCACGCCGAGCGAGGCGAGCGCCGCCCGCTTGACCGCCCGCGGCGACGCGGCGCCGCTGCCGACCAGGCGCAGCGGGCCCACCCGGTCGGAATCGGTGCCCCGGATGCCGTCGCTGTAGTCGTTCGCGTAGTTGACGCCCACCTGCAGCGCCAGCGCCACCACGAGGGCGAGCACGGCCGCGAACGGGCGGGCGCCGCCGGCCGTGATCGCGGCGCCGGTGCCCGCGATGACCGACGCGGCGGCCGCGGGGAGCGTGCGGGGGCGAGCGCCGGCCACCCACTGGCCTGCGGTAGCCAACGCGCTACCGCTGCCCGGTCGCGCCGCCGACGCCGGCCGGGGCGGTGTCGGTGAGCCTGTCCTGGTGGCCGCCGGCGAGGCGGCGCCGTCCGGCCTCGTTCAGCAGCGTGCGCACCGCTACACCGTACCGTGCCCGGTTGACCCCGGCGTGCCGCAGTGTCCCAGCCGGAAGCCCAGACAGGGCGACGCCGTCGGCGTCGCGCTGCTAAACATCCACCGGAATTCTTGTCAGCTGTAGTGGAACAAGCTGCCCAGAGCCTGCTTCAGAGTCGCACAGCCCCTCGCACCTTCGCTTCGGGCTTTTCCAGTAGCAGTCCCAGGGTTCCGCGCGAGCGGAAGATTCAGCCGTCAACCGGGATAATTCGCCCTCAGGCCCCATGTCCCAGCTGCCTGCGATGCTGAGCACTTTTGGCGCGGACTGGCTATTAGAGGGTGGGAGCGGGACTTCGGCCGAGGAGGAACATGGCGTCGGACGCGGAATTGATCGGCAGGTCGCTAGCCGGCGACGAAGCGGCCTTTGTGGAGGTGATCTGCCGGCACGAGGTTGCTATCGGGGCCTACCTCGAGCGGCGGGTAGGGCACGAGGCGGCCCGGGACCTGCTCGGGGATGTGTGGGTCGCGGCCTTCGAATCCCGGGGGACGTACGACCAGTCGTTCGCCGGGGCGCGGCCGTGGCTGTACGCGATTGCGCTGAACCGGCTGCGCCGTTACTGGCGGTCCCGGCCGCCCGAGGAACTGGTGCCGGACGTGACTGGCATGGCGGAAGGGTGGGATCCCTGGCCGACGGTGGACGTGCGGGTGGACACCCGGGTATTCCGGGCCGCCCTGGCCGGGCTCAGGACCGCGGAACGAGAAGTGCTGACCCTGGTCGCAGGGGAGGACCTGACCGTCGCCGATGCCGCGCGGGTACTCGGCCTGCCGGCCGGGACGGCGCGCCGTCTGCTGTTCCAGGCCCGCACCGGGCTGCGGAACGCGCCGGGTGTAGCAGCGCTACTAGCCGAACTCAACAGTGTGAAGGGGAGCAAGTGATGCTGGACGAGATGGACCTGGCCGGCCAGGCGCTGCAGGTGACGCTCTGGCGTCCCGAGGAGTACGAGCAGGCGCGGACGCGGCTGCGGGCAGCCATGGCCGAGGCTGGGCCGCTGCCGGAAGCGGCGCTGGCGACGGCGCCGGTTCCGCTGCGCGGACGGGGAGTTCCCGAAGCGGGCCGCCGTCGGCGGCACCTGGGTCCCCGGGGCAAGTTCGGCATCGGCGCGGGGATTGCCGTGGCCGCGGCCGTGGCGCTGGCCGTGGCGCTGGCCGTGGCGCCGGCTTCGCCGCCCGCGGCGACAACGGCCTGGCCGGCGCCGCGCGCCTCCGCGGCGACCCCACCGCTGATGACCCTGGCCGCCCGCATCACGGCCGGCCGTAGCACGGTGCCGGGTGACGCGTCGCTGGTCATCGCGACCAAGCAGCTCGGCAGCACGACCGAGGTCGTCTACTCCCTCTACACCGACAGCGGCTCCCTGTACACGGGGGACGATAAGAAGACCCTCACCGCCGCCGTCATGAAAAACGAGAACCAGGCCGATGGCTTCAATGACGTCGAGAAGCCGGCGCGCTACGCGGCCTCCGGTGACCTCGCCACCGCCCGGAAGATGATGGCCGAGGTGTCCGCCGGCAACGACGACTACTTCCTCAGCTACGCCGCGCGGAAGAAGATCTGGGACGAGAACCTGTCCGCGCTTCGGGCCGTGCTGCGCGCGAAGGGAAGCACGGCCGTCCCGCAGATGCCCACCGGCCAGGTCCTGCAGGACGACATCAACCAGGTCATCTGGAACGGATGCCAGGACGCGCTGCTCTGGTCCGGGAACGACCCGCAGGCCCGGGCGGGCGTCATGCGCCTGCTCTCCACCATTCCCGGCCTCACCGTCGCGCACTCGACGACCGACGGGCAGCCCACCCTGATCATCACCGCGGGACCGCAGGGGTTCGGCAACTTCACGCAGGTGCTGACGGTCAGCGCCGCCACCGGGCTCCCGCTCAGCCTCGTGTCGTCGGCTCCCGGGGCGGGGACGGGCCGGGAGACCGACCAGAACTCCCGGGTAACGGTAGCCGCCATCAGGGCCGGCAAGTTCTGACCCGACCCCGCGCCAGGCACTAGGAAAGCCCCGCACCAGGAAATAACCCGGGCGTGACCGTGTGGGCCGTGGCCCGCACGGTCACGCCCTCGTCGCGTGAGTGATCGCCCGGCAGAGCGGCTTACGCTCCGCGGCCACCGCGTGCCAGCCTCCACCTCAAGGGGCCACCACCCGCGCCCAACCTGCCCGTCGCCACCAGCGTCGCTCTCCGAACCGCCCTCGGCGCACCCGGCGCCCGTCCTAGCCATCAACGTCAAGTGGAAGAGCTCCGTCGCCGCGGCTTTCAGCGTAGCCATCGGCCGCGAGTGACCAGCGCGGTCCTTGGTAGAAAGAATGCGAAGAGGGTCGCGGCCGGCCAGCCTGCGGCGCGGCGCGGAAGCGATCTACCCGAGATCTCGATCACGGTCCGGGGCGGGGAGAATGACCTGGTGCACTCAAGTGGCCTTGACGAGGCGCTGGCCGTGGCGGCCCTCATCGCCGTGCTCGCCTGGGCGATCAGGCGGCCGCGCGGCTGGCCGGAGGCGGTCGCGGCGGTGCCCGCCGCGCTGCTGCTGACGGCGATCGGGGCGGTGTCCTGGGCCGCCGCGCTCGCCGAGGCGCGGCGGCTCGCCCCGGTGGTCGGCTTCCTCGGCTGCGTGCTCGTCCTGGCGAAGCTCGTCGACGACGACGGCCTGTTCCGGTACCTCGGGGCCCGGATGGCGCGCGGCGGCCCGGAGCGGGTGACGCCACGGCGGCTGCTGGCGCGGGTGTTCGGCGTGGCGGCCGTGACCACCGCGGTGCTCTCCCTGGACGCGACCGTGGTGCTGCTGACCCCCGTGGTGCTCGTCGCCGCGAAGCGGCGCGGGGCCCGGGCCCGGCCGCACGCCTATGCCTGCGGGCACCTGGCGAACTCGGCGTCGCTGCTGCTGCCGGTGTCGAACCTGACGAACCTGCTGGCGTTCGCGGTGAGCGGGCTGTCGTTCGGGCGCTTCGCCGCGCTCATGGCGCTGCCGTGGCTGGCGGCGATCGGCGTGGAGTACGCGGTGATCAGGCGGTCCTTCGCCGGCGACCTGGCGGACGCGCCTGGGCAGGCGAAGCCTGATGACCAGGTGGAACAACCGGCCGTTCGGGATGATGCCGATGATTGCGTGACGGCGCCGGTCTTCTCGCTGGTCGTCGTCGGCCTCACCCTCGCCGGGTTCGTCGTGGCGTCGGCGGCGGGCGCCAACCCGGCCTGGGCGGCGCTGGGCGGGGCGCTGCTGCTCGCCGCGCGCGGGCTGCGGCGCGGCGAGACATCGGTGGCGGCCATCGCGCGCAGCGCGGACGTGCCGTTCCTGGCGTTCGTGATCGCGCTGGGGGTCGTGGTCGCCGCCGTGGTGGCCAACGGGCTCGGGACGGCGCTGCGGCCGGCGGTCGTCTCCGGCACGTCGCTGCCCGCCCTGCTCGCGGTGGCCGGGCTCGCGGCTGTCCTCGCCGCGGCGGTGAACAACCTCCCGGCGGTGCTCGTGCTGCTGCCGCTCGCGGTTCCGTCCGGAGCGGGCGCGGTGCTCGCGGTGCTGATCGGGGTCAACATCGGCCCGAACCTCACCTACACGGGCTCGCTCGCCACGCTGCTGTGGCGGCGGGTGCTGCGGGCGGCGGGCACCGACGCCGCGCCGGCGGAATTCACCCGGCTCGGCGCGGCGACGGTCATTCCCGCCTTGCTGCTCGCCACGGCGTTCCTGTGGCTCGCGCTGCACGCGTAACGGGTGTTCGGCGGGGACTTTTCGGGGTAGGTTACGCTGAAAGTGGCACTGCGGGGCGTGCTGCACTACCAGCCGCAATGTGCGTCAAGACGCACAAATCAAACTCTGTCCGCTTTGTTCACTCCAGAAGTGACTTAAGCCGATAAATCGTCATCTGATCATTGAAGAGCGGAATCGGGATCCATGTCAGCAGAAGACCTTCACGGTCGGGCTGTTGGCGTGGACCGGCTGCAGCCGGGCGACCACGCGTTCCTCGGCTTCACCGACGACGAGACGCTCTGGGAGATCCTGAGCGCCTTCACCCAGCAGGGCTTCGACCGCGGCGAGCGGGTAGGGCTGCTCGTGGACGTCGACCGCTCCCCGGCCCGGGTCGCGGAACGGGTGGCGGGCGGGCGGGACGCGGCCGCCCGCGCGCTACGCCGCGGCCAGCTCGTCGTTTCGAACGCGCCCCGCTTCGCGCGCGGCGGTTTCGACGCCGGCCGGCTGGTGGAAGGGGCACGCCGCCGGCTGGACACCGTGCTCGCGGAGGGCTTCAGCGGGATGCGCAGCGCCAGCGAGATGTCGCTCGCGCTCGCCCCGGTGGATCACCTCGGGCAGGCCGTCGAGTTCGAGCACCGGCTGCACTCGTCGCTGTTCGCCGCGCGGCCAGGCCCCCGCTACACGGCGCTGTGCTTCTGGGACGAGCGCTTGTTCGGTTCGACCGACGCGATGAGCGCCGCGCGGGACGTGCACACGGTCACCGTGCTGCCCCGGCTGGGGGCGCTGCACGCCGCGGCCGGGGGGAACCGGGTCCTGGTGACCGGGGACAGCGACCTGGCCAACCGGCCGGACTTCGAGGGCGCGCTGCGCAGGCTGGGCGAGCTGCCGGCCACCACGCTGGTCCTCGACATCACCGACCTGTCGTTCTTCGACGCGCACAGCGCGGGCGCGGTGCTGCGGCTGGCGGCGGGACTGACCGCGCCGCGGCGGCTTGAGGTGCGGTGCCGCGGCGCGCAACGGCGGCTGCTGCACCTGCTCGGCGGCCGCTCGGTCAGGCAGCTGTCGATCGTCACGATGCGGCTGTAGATGACCGCGCTTGCCGTCAGGGACGCCGACGCGCTGATCTTCGCCGCCGACATGTACGGCGTGCAACTCGACCAGCTCGCCGCCGTGTGCGGCGGGGAGCGGACGGCGCGGGCGGCGGCGGCCCGGTGGCGGTCGCTCGGCTACGCCGAGACCGCCCGGCTCGGACCGGGGCCCGCCTGGCTGTGGGTGACCAAGGCGGGACTGGCCGCCTGCGGGCTGTCGTACTCGCCGGCCCGCCCCGCGCTGTCCCGGCTCGCGCACATCAGGGCGGTCGCCGCCGCCAGGATCGCGCTTGAGGGAACGGCGGGCTACCGTCGCGGCGCGGGCTACTGGCGGTGCGAGCGCCGGATCAGGTCACGGCACGGAGTGGGCGTCCGCCAGCACCTGCCCGACGCCGAGGTGCACTGGCCGGACGCCGTCGCCGGCGGGACGGCGGTCGGCTGGGCCGGGGAGTGCTGGGCGGTCGAGGCGGAGCTGTCGCCGAAGACCGTAGCCAGGACCGTCGCGATCATGCGGGAGATCCTGCTGCGCACCGGGGACTACGGCGCCCCCGCCGCCGACGCCTCGGTCCCCGGGCGGCCGCCGCGGCACCACCGGGCGCTGTACCTGTGCTCCCCGGCCGCGCTCCCGACCGTGCTGCGCGCCCGCGGCGCGCTCGGCCCGCTGGCGTCCCGGATCGAGGTCCGCGACCTCCCGCTGGGCGCCCTGCTCCCGTAGTCGCTTATCCGGGGAGGCGGCCCGTGTCGGGCGGCAGATGGCTATACCGGGTGCCGGGGCGGGGGATGCGCTGGCCCGAAGGCGCTAGGGGCGGGGGCGCGGGCGGGCGGTCGGCGGCCGATTTCCGGATTTGCCGGGCTGCTTGTGGTGGAGTGGGCGCGTGGCGGAGCGCAGCCGGCCATGAGCCGGTCCCGTGGCCCAGAGTCGCGGCGTCCCCTGCGGAGCGCGGCGGGGCGCGGTCTCCTCAGGCTGGCCGGGGTCGCGGTGGCCGGCACGGCCGCGGTGGCGCTCGCGCCGGTGACGCTGGT
The DNA here is from genome assembly GCA_027326205.1 of Actinomycetota bacterium. GTDB lineage: Bacteria > Actinomycetota > Actinomycetes > Streptosporangiales > Streptosporangiaceae > Trebonia. The sequence continues at coordinate 9,337 of DAHWEX010000433.1, read as the reverse complement.
CGCCGCGGGGGCGTTCTGGTACGCGTGGTGGCGCGGGGTGCCGCCGCGACGGGTCATCGCTAGCGCGCTGTGGTCCCTGCCCATGCTCGCGGCCTGGCTGACCGCCGTCGCCGCGTGGCCGGCGCGGGCCGGGGGCGAGAGCGCTCTCGGTGCCAGGCCGGGAACCCGGGGCGGCGGGTCGCCGGGTTACCCCGCTGGCGCCGGCTCCGGTCCGGCCTGGTTCCGGGTCGTGGCCGCGCCCTACCGGGCACAGGAGGCGATGTGGCGGCTGGCCGTGCACGGGCACCTGGTCGCGGCGGCCGTCGCCGCCGCCCCGGCGGCCGTGCCGGCCGGGATCGTCGCGGGCGGCGCGTGCTGGGCGTACCGCCGGTTCCGGATGCGGACCGGGGCCGGCGGCCTCACCCCGGCGGCGCCGGCCGCGTTCGACGCGCGGCAGTGGCGGCACCAGGTGCGGACCGCGCGGGCGCTGATCGCCGCGCCCGGATCGCTGCCGCTGCTCTCGCGCCGCGGGCACGTGGTGGCCGGGGCGACGATCCGCACGGCCGGGCCGGGCACGGGTCAACACGGGGCCAGCCGGACTGGTCAGCAGGGGCCCGGGCGGGTCGCGTCCCTGCCGTACGAACGGCTGCGCGCGCACCAGGTGGTCATCGGGTCGACGGGAACGGGGAAGACCACCCTGCTGCTCCGGCTGTGGGCCGGCTTCATGGCCGCCGGGCTGCGCCGGTACGCGGCCGGGTCGGGGCGGCGGCCGCTGCTCGTCGTGCTCGACTGCAAGGGCGGCGCGTCCTCGCGCAAGGTCGCCGACCGGACCCGCCGGGTGCTGCGCGACGCGGGCGCCCGGACGACCGCGATCTGGCCCGACGAGGCGGCGCTCTCGCTCTGGTCGCTGCCGCCCGACCGGCTGGTGACCGCCCTGCTCGACCTGATCGAGCACGGCACCGGCGGCGCGGCGTACTACGCCGACATCATGGAGTCGCTGGTCACCCTGGCCGTCTGCGCGCCCTGCGGGCCGCCAGCCAGCGCCGCTGACTTCCTCGCCCGGCTCGACGCCGACTGGCTCGCCGCCGTCTACGGCGCCGTCGGCGACGGGGCGGCGGTCACCGCCGCCCGTTCGGGTAAGAAGGCGCTCGACGACGTGCGGCTGCGGTTCCGGGCGCTGTGGCGGCGGCTCGGCGCGGGACTCGACGGCACCGCGACGTTCGCGTCCGCCGACGCCTGGTACTGCATCCTGGAGGGGACCGCCGAGGTCTCCGTCGCGGAGGCGCAGGCCCGGGCGCTGAGCGACCTTCTCGCGTTCTTCGCGCTCGGCGCGGAGCGGGAGATCCTGCTCTGCGTCGATGAGTTTTCCGCGGTCTCCCGGCGGCTGCCCATCTCCCGGCTCTACGAGCGGGCCCGGTCACTCGGCCTGGCCGTGCAGGTCTCCGCTCAGTCGTGGGAGGGCCTCGCCCCCACCGAGGACGAACGGCAGCGGGTCGCCGGCACCGCCGAGGGCGGCATCTGGCTGCTCCGCACGCCCCGCCCCGAGCCGGTCGCGGAACTGGCGGGCTACGTCACGGCGGTGGACACGACGCGCCGGTTCGCCGGCCGGGGCGCCTGGGGCGACGAGGGGCTGTCCAGGACCCGTCTCGCCCCGGTCCTCGACGGCGACCTCATCCGGCGGCTCGACGTGGGCCAGGTCTGCTACGTCTACCGCGGCGGAGTCACTTACCTGCAGATCAAGCGGCTCACCGGGCAGCAGGCGGCGATCGGGCCCGGCACGGGGCTGGCACCCGGCACGGGGCTGGCCGGGGCCGGCGCTCCCCCTCCGGTCCCGGCCCCTCCGGTCCCGGCGCGGGGAGCGGCGCTGGATCCCCCGCTGCCCGACGCGAGCGAGGTGCTCGACGCGGCATTCGGGAAGCGCCGTGAGTGAACGCGGCGACCCGTTCGCGGCGCTCGGGCTGCCCGCACGCCGCGACCTCAGCGACGAGGACGTCCGGTCGGCCTGGCGCCGGATCGCGGCGGCCACCCACCCAGACCGGCCCGACGGCGGCAGCCCCGCGCGCTACAGCACGGCGGCGGCCGCGTACGACACCCTCCGGACCTCCTTCGGCCGCGGCGAGGCACTGGCGGATCTCGGCCTCGGCGGGTACTCACCCGCTCCACGGGCAACGCGGCGCGGCGCGCGGCGCGCGGGCGGTCGAGCGAAGCGAGCTCCGGTCCCGCGCGTCAGCGCGAGGAGCGCGCTCAGCATAGGCGCGGTGGCGATCGCGGCCGTGGCCGTGATCACCGTCGGCTGGACGCCGGCCAGCGTTGCCCTGCTAGTCGGCGCGGCGACGTGGCTGCTCGCTTCGCGCGCCAGGCACCCGTGATCAGGCGCTGGCGTTCCTCGCCGGAAGTCTTCGGCGTAAGTCCGCGGCGGAGCGGTGCGGACCTGGCCGTGGAGGCCGCGGTGGCCCCCGGCGCTCATACGGCCATGGCAGTGCGGCGCTCTGCGCCGGTAGGTCCGGCTCGGGGGCACACAGCGCCATCGGCCGTTTGCGCTGCGGTCCGCAGCGCCAAGGTGGCGGTGCCGCGGTGGCCCGCGCTCAGGCGGTCACGGCTATGGGTTGGGGCCGGCGGCGACGGGGCGGCCGGGATCGGTGATCCAGTCGGACCAGGAGCCGAGGTAGAGGGCCGCGGGGATGCCCGCCAGGGTGAGCGCGAGAACCTCGTGGGCCGCGGTGACCCCGGAGCCGCAGTAGGCCGCGACCTCGCGGCCGGCCGTCGCGCCCAGGGACCTGAAGCGGGCCATCAGGTCGGTGGGCGGCCTGAACGTGCCGTCCGGGTTCACGTTCTCGGCCGTCGGGGCGCTGACCGCCCCCGGGATGTGCCCCGCCACCGGGTCGACGTGCTCGGCCTCGCCCCGGTACCTGTCCCCCGCGCGGGCGTCGAGCAGCAGCCCGGTGCGCGCCAGCGCCGCCGCGGCGTCCGCGTCGAGCAGGCCGAGGTGGCCGGGCCGGGCGGTGAAGTCGCCGGCCGCCCCGTGACGCGGCGGACTCGGCGGACTCGGCGGACTCGGCGGACTCGGCGGTGCGACGGGGAGGCCGGCCGCGGTCCACGCCCGGAACCCGCCGTCGAGCACCCGGACGTCCTGGTGGCCGAAGTAGCGCAGCAGCCACCAGGCGCGGGCGGCGGCGGTGGAGTCGGCGTCGTCGTAGACGACCACCGCCCGGCCGTCGCGCACGCCGGACCGCCGCATCGCCGCCTGGAAGTCCGCCACCGCCGGCAGCGGGTGCCTGCCGCCCGCCCCCGGCGGTGCGGCGAGGTCGCGGTCCAGGTCGACGAAGGCCGCCCCGGGGATGTGGCCCGCGTCGTAGAGCGCACGGCCGGGCGGCCCGCCGAGCCGCCACCGGATGTCGAGCACGGCGGGCTCGTCCGGGACAGCCAAACGGTCCCCCGGGCTGCCCGCGAGCAGCCCCGCCAGCTCGGGAACGGTGATGAGGACGTCGGTCATCGGCCCAGCCTCCGTGAAGGGCGACGCTGGTCAACGTCGCGATGTCGTCCGCCAGCGAGCAAGTATGACGCCCTGGCCTGGTCAGCGGGCGCAAACGGGCTAGAAGGCGATGGTCCGCGGATAACCCGGGCGCGGCACCGGGACGGGCGAGCTCCGCGGCCGCCGCGTCCCGGACGACGCCTCGGGGAGGCGGGTTAATAGGACGGCCGGGGTCAGCATCGGGACGAGCTGCTCGGCCGAGGTCAGCGAGCCGTGCATGCCCACGAGGGCCGACTCGAGCGGCTCGGCCTTCGTCGCCACGATCGCCCAGGTGCCGGCGCACGCGGCGACCACGTCGCCGATGCGGGCGGCCATGGCCTCACTGACCGAGGCGCCGAACAGGCCGTCCTTGACGGCCTCCTCGCGGGACATCACCCAGGCGCGCTCGCCGAGCACCTCCCGCCAGGTGGCCAGCACGTCGGCGGCGGCGCCGGGCCGCGCGTACACGTGCCTGGCCCGCGGCTCGCCGCCGAGCAGCGCCACGCCGTCGCGCAGCGGCGAGCCGTCGGCGTCGGCGTCGATCCGGTCGTCCGGCCCGACGTTCACCATGCCGTGGTCGGCCGTGACGTACATGACCGTCCCGTAGGGCAGGCTGGCCGCGATCTGCTCCGCGAGCTTGTCCACGTGGGCGAGCTGGTTGTTCCAGGCGGCGGAGGACACTCCGTAGCGGTGCCCGGTCGCGTCGAGGTCGCCGTGGTAGGCGGACACCAGCGCCCGCTCGGACCCGGCGAGCGCGTCGGCCGTCACCGCCGCGAGCGCGCCGAGGTAGTCGGCCGGCCGGTAGGCAGCGCCGCGCAGCGTCGCCCTGGTCAGGCCGCTGGCCGCGAACAGGCCCGGCGCGACGTGGACCGCGTCGACCCCGGCCGCCGCCGCCCGCTCGTAGATCGTCGGCTGGGGCTGCCAGGCGACCGGATCGATGTCCTTGGGCCAGTGCAGGCCGTTGAGCAGCCGCTCGGTCCCGGGGATCGCGACCTGGTAGCCGAGCATCCCGTGTGCGCCCGGCGCGAGCCCCGTGCCGAGCGACCCCAGGCCGGTGACCGTGGTGGACGGGAACCCGGCGGTCAGCGGCCGCGAGTTGAAGGCGAGCTCGGCGAGGAACGGCGCCGCGGCCTGGTGCCCGCGCAGCAGCTCAAGGCCGAGGCCGTCGATGACGAGCAGGCACACCCGGCCGGTTTCCGCCAGGCCCAGCACGTTCGCGTCGGCGTCGCCGGTCAGCGAGGCGAGGATGGAGGCCGACAGGTCGGCGAGGCTCGACTCGCCGTAGGAGGGCACGATCGGGCTGGTTCTGGGCTCGCGCGCCACGGTCATCAGCTCCCTGCGCGCGCGGTCGCGTCGTTCAGGGCGCTCGCGAACGCCAGAACCTGCCGGACGGCGTCCCCGCCGTCGGCGGCCTCGCTGATCCGCAGCGTCAGGTCGTCCGCGGTGATGGTGCCGAGGTACCCGTGGTCCGCCTCGCAGCTCTCGTCGCCGCAGTGGGCCGGCTCGAGCTCGACGTGCGACAGCACGTTCCAGCCGATCGTCAAGATCACCTCGGACGGCATCGTCACGCCGGACACGTAGGTCGCCGGGTCGGGCACCACCCGGGTCAGCGACACCGACGACACCCGCGAGCACCTGATCGCCTCGGTGGCGGTTTCGGCGCGGGGTCTAGCCTCGGGGTCGTCGGCGGGGTACTCGTCGGTGTGCGAGTACACCAGTCGCGTCGGGGTCAGCACCAGCACGGTCATGTGCCTGCGGACTTCCATGCCGGGGTCGAATATCGCGTCATGGTGCGCGAAGAAAGCGGTGACCGGCTCCGGGCCCAGGGCGCTGGTGACGGCGTCGGTCACCAGCCCCGGGTAGTAGCCGCTGCGCTCGATCGCCGCCCGCAGGTCCTCGTACATGACTCGGGTTTCCGTCATTCCTCCATCCTGCCTTGTCCGGCGACGTGGTTCACCCGTTGCCCGGCTGAAAGCCGCCTGAGCCTAGTCTCCGGAACGGTCAAAGGCGGCGATATCCCGCGATACGGGCTCGTCGTGCCCCGGCACGCCGCGGTCCGGCTCGTCGATCCGCCCCGGGTCGGCGCCGAGCTCGCGGAGCAGCTCGTCCACCTGCTCGGCCCGGTACCTCAGCAGCCGCGGCCGCTTGAGCCTGACCCGCCGCTCCTCCTTGGGCTCCTCGAGCTCAAGGGCGGCCGCACCCGGCGCGGGCTTGGGCTTGCGCGGCTTGGTGCCGCCCGCCGCCCCGCCCCGGCCCCGGTAGATGAGCAGGCCGTTGACCGGGTCGGGCACCCCGTCCAGCGCCGCGCGCACCGCGGGCAGGTTACGGAACGATTCCCACTCGGCTTCGCCGGGGAAAAGGATCTCGACGATGACGCCGTACTCGGTGTCATGCCATTCGTAATAGAGTGCGCCGTTTGTGATCGCCGCCTCGGTGAGCTCGTCCTCGTAGGCGTACCGCCACCCGCTCGCGGGGAGCTTGTCGCCGGAGAAGACCTCGATGGACCACCATTCGGCCATGATGCCGCCGCCCGTCTTTCGCCACGTCGCTGTGCTGTCGCCGCGTCTCACGAGTCCGCGCCTGCCGGGGCAAACGCATCCCTGTCGCCGTTTACCCGCCGGCTACAGGCGTTTTCTCATCACGATAGTACGTCTTTTGCGCGGGCCGCGGAAAGTTAAATGTCCGGCACAGCAGACATCTCTGATCACAGGGTGCAAATCGTTATAAATTTGGAACGCGAGGCGATAATCCGCTCTCCCGCTTGAAGGCGTTTGCGGTGGTACGCGATCGTCGATACCGTCACGGCATGGCCGCAGACGGACGTAGACACGTGGTCGCGATCGGCGGCGGCATGATGCTGCCCCGCGAGACGACCCCTTACCACGTTGAGTACGCCATCCAGCTAACCGGCAAGGCAGTGCCGCGGCTGTGCGTGCTCAACCAGGCCGTCGGCGATGACCCCGCCTACTACCTGCGCTTCTACGACATGCTCTCGAACTCCCCCGCCGAGGTCAGGCACCTGTCGCTGTTCCCGATGCCGAACCAGGCCGACCCCGAGGACTTCCTGCTGTCGCAGGACGTGATCTTCGTCGGCGGGGGTTCGGTCGCCAACATGGTGGCGGTGTGGAAGGTGCACGGGATCGACCAGATCCTGCGCAAGGCCTGGCACGCGGGCATCGTGCTGGCGGGCACCTCGGCCGGCGGCATCTGCTGGTTCGAGAGCGGGACCACGGACTCCTTCGGCGCCAAGCTCCGGCCCTACTACGACGGGCTGGGGCTGCTGTCCGGCAGCTTCTGCCCGCACTACAACTCCGAACCGGAGCGCCGCCCGCTCTACCGGCGGCTCGTCGCCGACGGCGCGCTGCCCGGCGGGCTGGCCTGCGAGGACGGCGTGGCCGCGCACTACGTCGACGACACCCTCGCCGAGGTAGCCGCCGACCGCCCCGACGGGAACGCCTACCGCGTCACCCCCGGCGGCGAGGGCGGGTTCACGGAAACCAGGCTCGCGGTCCGCTTCCTCGGCGCGTAGCGGCGGCGTCGGCGCTACCTGCTGTTATCCGGGTAAATTTTTTTTCCGGTGAAGGAAAAGTGCCTGTGGCACGGATTTTTCTTACCTCGGAGAAAAAGTCTTCCCGTTGCTGGAGGACGACGAAATCATGAAATGTCCGAAATTTCGTGGCGCGTCAGCGCCCGAAATTTCGCGACGCCGACGCCGACGCCGCCGGCCGACGCCCGGTGCCCGGCGCCCGGCGCCTGTACCGGGGCGCCGGCCGCGTCCCGGGCCGGGCGCGGGGACGTCCCGGCCGGGACGGCGGCGGCTGGAAGGGGCCACGCGGAGCGGCGGCCCGTTCGGTACCGCCTCGCGCGCTTGGCTGCCGGAGGGCTACTTGCGGAAATCCGTCACCCGGTGGAGCGACCAGGCCAGGGCGGCCAGGGCGACGGCCGGCAGGAGCCACCAGGCGTTCACCTTCGCCGCGTGGGTGAGGATCTCCGTGACGACCAGGCCGGCGACGATGAGCGCGGCGACGTGCCAGTCGTCGCCGATGATGAAGTCGTACCAGAACTCCCCGAACGACTTGAGGTACTTCACGCCACTACCTCCGATTCCTTGGCGGGGACGGCCGCGGCGGTCTTGCGGGAGCGCAGCCAGAAGATGTAGGAGCCGGCGACCAGCGCCACCACCGGGACGATGACGAGCAGTGCGGCGTCGTTGCCCGGCCAGCTGACGCCGGCGCCCTCCGCGCCCCAGAACGTGCCGAAGCTGGTGAGCATGACGCCCACCGCGAACTTCATCCAGTTCTCGGGGACCTTGGTGAGCGGCGCCCTGACCGCGATGCCGGTGATCGTGACGACCACGATCGCGGCGGCCGCGCCGATGACCGCGGCGCCGACGTTCTTCTGGTTGTCGCCGAAGGTGATCACGATGAAGACGACTTCCAGGCCCTCAAGGAGCACGCCCTTGAAGGCGAGGGTGAACGAGTACCAGTCGCTGACGCCGCGCCTGCTTTCCCTGGCGGCTTGCCGCGCGGCGTTGACCTCGCGCAGGTAGGCGCTCGCCTCGTCGTGCAGGGCCTTGTAGCCGGTCGCGCGGAGCACCGCCTTGCGCAGCCACTGCAGGCCGAAGATCGCCAGCAGCGCGCCGACCGCCAGGCGCAGTCCGGTCAGCGGCAGGTAGCCGATCGCCGGGCCGACGGCGGCGGTGATGACGGCGAGCGCCACCAGTGCCACGGCCATCCCCTGGAGCGTGGACTTCCACTCCCGGGTGATGCCGGTGGCGAGGACGATGGTGAGAGCCTCGACGGCTTCGACCACGCACGCGACGAAGACCGTGAGGATCAAGGGGAGGGCAGTCAATGAATCTCCTCAGCTTGTTCAGATGTAATGAAGGGGTGACGACTGAACAGGACCGCGTGGATGTTCCCCCGGCCGGCGACGGCACCGGGCCGGGCTGGCTGCTGCTGATCTACCGGGTGCCGCCGGAGCCGACCCGGCTGCGCTCCACCGTGTGGCGGCGGATCAAATCGCTCGGCGCGATCTACCTGCAGAACTCGGTTGCGGCACTGCCGGCTTCCGCGGTGAACGAACGGGCGCTGCGCAAGCTGCGCCGCGACATCGCCGACATGTCCGGCACGGCCATGCTCATGTCCTGCTCGGTGCTGGCCGGGGAGACCGAGGTGCGCGCCATGTTCCAGACGGCCCGCAACGACGAGTACGAGGAGATCGTCGACAAGTGCGAAGACTTCCTCCGGCAGGTGCAGAAGGAGTACGACGAGAACCACTTTACCTACGCCGAACTCGAGGAAAACGAGGTCGACCTGGTCAAGCTGAAGAACTGGTTCGCGAAGATCATCGAGCGGGACGTCTTCGGCGCGAGCCGGCGCGCGGCCTGCGAGCAGTCCCTCGACCGGTGCGAGCAGTCGCTTGAGGCGTACGCGGCCCGGGTCTACGCCGAAGAGGCAGAGGGACAGTGAGCCCGTCCGGGGCGCTGTCGTCTCAGTGGTCACCGGCTCTCCTTCACGCTCCGATCCATATCCACCCCATAGTAACAGTCGTTAGATTTAAGAGGTAACTAGTGTTATTTCCAGGTTGTGATAATCGGTTCACCATCTGGCTAACTAGCCGACACTTTCGCGATGCCTCGGCTACTCACACTCGGGAGCATGAACAGCACGTACCGGCGCACTCGGGTGCGCCTGCTCGCCGGCGTATCCGGCGCTGTCGCCCTGTCTGTCCTGGCGGTGGCGGGCTGCTCGTCGAGCTCAACAAGCTCGGCGAGCGCCGCCGCGTCCACCTCCACCTCATCGTCGGCAGCCGCATCTACGTCCGCGTCCGCGTCCGCCTCGACGT
>DAHWEX010000378.1 GCA_027326205.1 Actinomycetota bacterium | reverse complement strand
CGGGTGCGCGGCGGCGATGGCCGCGGCGGCGCCGAGCGCCGTCGCGGCGTCGAGCTCGCCGTGGCCGCGCCCGGCCGCGCCCGGGCCGGACGGCGCGGTGGCCGCCCCGTGCTCCAGTGCCTGGGTGACCTCGGGCACCGTGAGCCACGGATAGCGGGAGCGGATCAGGGCGGCTGTGCCCGCGGTGAGCGCGGCGGACATGTCGCTTGTGGCCAGCGGTTCGTAGCCGCCGCTGGCGTCGGCGGCCAGCAGGCCCGCCGACGGGTCGGCCGTCATGCCGCCGGAGACCGGCGGATTCGGCGTGGTGCCGGCGCCGGGCGCGGTCAGCGTGACGTACGAGCCGGTGTTGGAGAACGGTGAGAGGCCGCCGTCCCGCGTGGTCGCGCCGACGGCGATGACGCCCGGGTAGGCGGCCGGGTAGTTGACCGCGTTCCCCTCCGCGCCGTTGTCCCCGGCGGGCGCGACCAGCAGGACGTTGTGGGCGACGGCGAAGCCGACGGCCGCCTTCTCGGCCGCGCTGCCGCCCGCCGCCGCGTTCCCCGGCGAGGTCGTGCCCAGCGTGCCGGGGTCAAGCGGAAGCGCGATGACGGTAGCGCCGTGGCCGACCGCCCACCTGATGCCCTCGGCGATGGCGTCCGGCAGGTGCCTGGCGACCGCCGCGTTCGCGGCGAGCGGGTCGTTGTATTCGAGGGTTACCCGAACCGACAGGATCCGGGCCGCCGGCGCGATCCCGGTGATCCCCTCCTTCCCGCCGGTCCCGTGCCCGTGCCCGGCGATGAGGCTGGCGACCGCCGTGCCCTCTTCGCCCCAGTAGGCCGATCCCTGCTTACGCCCGGTCTGGCTGAAGTCCGGTCCCGCGGTCACGGAGCCGGCCAGGTCCGGGTGCGTGGTGTCCACCCCGGTGGAGAGCACGGCGACCGCCACGCCCTTGCCCGCCGACGGTGCCGCCCGCAAGGCGGCGGGCACGCGCAGTGCGCCGAGCCACCACTCGCCGGCGCTCGTGACGGCGCTCCGGGGGTTCGCGGACGCGGCGGCGGCAGGCAGCGCGGCAGTCACCGCGATGGCGGCCGCGGCCAGAACTGGCACCAGGACACGCAACGGGCGAACCACGGTGGTCACGCATGCTCCAGACCGGACCAAGGGGACGGCAATAGGTGTGACTGTATGCCGGAAAATCGTCCCTAATGTTGCCACGTAATGGGTCGCCGTGGAACGTGTGGGTCGTTAACTATTTCATGACATTAGTGATACTGACGGCACATTGTGGTCATTAGGCAACGGTGAGGGTAATTTTTGTACCCGGCCGCAGGCCGAACCGCCGCGCCGCGTCGCCGCCCGCCACCGCGACGGCCACCCAGTCGCCGCTGTCTCGGTAGCAGAGCGGCTCCCCGGGCGCTACCTCTGCGAACGTGGTGCGGAACGGCAGCACGGTCGTCTGGCCGCCCCAGGCCAGCGTGACCTCCGCTCCCGGGACCAGCCCCGCCCGCGGGGCATCGGCTCCGGGCAGCGAGAGTTGCACGTTGCCGAACCCGTCCACGGTGACCACCTCGGCCTCCGCCCCGTCCTCGGTCACCAGGTACCCCGCCTGGGGCAGGGTGACGAGGCTGCCCACCTCGACGGGCTCGCCCGCCTCGTCCAGCGGCATCCCGGCGGCCAGCCGGGCCGCGACCGGCATGAAGATGTCCCGGCCGTGAAACGTGGCCGCTGTCGTGTCCCGCCACAGGGCCCGGTTGGTGAGGGAAACGGCGTGCGTCGCGCCGCCCGCCCCGGCCACCGCGACCGACAGCAGGCCGTTGTCCGGCCCGACGAACAGCGCGTCTCCCGCCGCCACCGCGACCCCGCGGCGCGCCGTCCCGACGCCCGGGTCCACCACCGCGACGTGCACGGCCGGCGGGAAGTAGGGGACGGCCTGGGCGAGGACCACGGCGCCACGCCGGATGTCGCCAAGCGGGATCAGATGTGTTATGTCAGTAATCTGGACATCTGACGCGATCTGGAAGGCGACCGCGTGGCACACTGCCACGAATGGGTCCGCCAGCCCGTAGTCGGTCAGGAACGTGAGACATTGGAACCGGGTCACCCCACGGAGCCTAGTGACCCGCGGAGAGGAGCGGGGATGCCCGCGTTGTCCGAGCGCGACATGCGCCTCCTCAGCTTCGAACGCGGGACCTGGCGCACCCCCGGTGCCAAGGAGCAGGCCATCTCCGAGGTGCTCGGGATGACCGCGACGCGGTACTACCAGTTGCTCAACGAGCTCATCGACAGCGCCGAGGCGCTGAAGTACGATCCGGTGCTGGTCAAGCGACTGCGGGCGCAGCGTGCCCGCCGAGCGCGCATACGTTCACCGCACCCGGGTACCAAGTAGCGGTGTCACTGCCCATCGCCCGGACCGCCGACGGCCAGTCCGGCCTGGCCGCGCTCGCGGCCGACCCGGCGCGCGCCCTTATCGCCACCGACTATGACGGCACCCTCGCCCCGATCGTCGGCGATCCGGCTAAGGCGGTCGCCGCACCGGGCGCCGTCGCCGCCCTGAGCAGGCTGGCGGCCCTGGTGGGCACGGTGGCGATCATCACGGGCCGGCCCGCGGCGGACGCGGTAGCGCTCGGCGGCCTCGCCGGGGTGCCCGGCCTGATCGTCCTCGGGCACTACGGCGCGCAGCGCTGGCAAGCGGGCGTGCTCAGCGCGCCGCCGGCGCCCGCGGGCGTGCAGGCCGCCCGCGAGGCGCTGCCCGGCCTGCTGGCCGCCGTCGCCGCGCCCGAGGGGACGATGATCGAGGACAAGGGGACGGCGCTCGCCGTGCATACGCGGCGCACGGCTGACCCGGCGGCGGCCCTGGCGCTGCTGTGGGAGCCGATCGGACGGCTCGCCGATCGCGCGGCGCTCACGGTCGAACCGGGCCGCCTGGTGCTTGAGCTGCGGCCGCCCGGCATGGACAAGGGGGCCGCGCTGCGCGGGCTGGCCGCGGAGCGCGGCGCGAGCGCGGTGCTGTTCAGCGGCGATGACCTCGGAGACCTCACGGCGTTCGCCGCGATCCGACGGCTCCGCGCCGACGGCGTCCCCGGCTGCGCGGTCGCGAGCGCGAGCGCGGAGACGCCGCAGGTGGCCGAGGCGGCCGACCTCGTCGTCGACGGCCCGCCCGGCCTCGTGCGGTTCCTGTCCGCTCTCGCCGACTCGTTGTTAGGCGTAACGGCGTCAGTTACGGCCGGCCGGGGACCAGCACGGTCCAGCCGGCGGCCCGCCAGGCCGCGGCGTCGAGCGTGCAGCGTCCGTCGATGAGGACCGGGTTCGCCACGATCGAGCGGAGCGCGGCCGGGGCGATGGCCCGGTAGTCGGCCCATTCGGTGAGGTGGAGCACGACGTCGGCGTCCTTGGCCGCGTCGTGCACCGACTCCGCGTACCGGAGGTCCGGGCGGACCCGCGCCGCGTTGGCCATGGCGACCGGGTCGTGCACGGCCACGAGCGCGCCCTCGTCGGCCAGGCGGCCGGAGATCGCGAGGCTGGGCGAGTCGCGGATGTCGTCGCTGTTCGGCTTGAACGCGGCGCCGAGCACGGCGACGCGCTTGCCGGCCAGTTCGCCGAGGGCCTGCCGGGCGAGGGTGATGACCCGGTCGCGACGGCCCAGGTTGATGGTGTCCACGGTGGACAGCAGGCTGACGAGCGAGTCGACGCCCTTGTCCTGGGCCGTCGCGCGGAAGGCGCGGATGTCCTTCGGCAGGCAGCCGCCGCCGAAGCCGAGACCGGGGGAGAGGAACTTCCGGCCGATCCGCTCGTCGATGCCGATCGCGTCTGCGAGCTTGATCACATCCGCGCCGGAGGCCTCGCACATCTCGGCCATCACGTTGATAAAGGAGATCTTGGTCGCGAGGAACGAGTTCGCCGCGACCTTGACGAGCTCAGCGGTCTCCAGGTCCATGGTCAGCGCGGGAATCCCCGAGGCGAGCGGGGTCGCGTAGACGGCCCGCATCAGATTCTCAGCAGACTCGGAGGTTACGCCGAACACGATCCGGTCCGGGGTCAGGCTGTCCTGCACCGCGTAGCCCTCGCGGAGGAACTCGGGGTTGAACGCGTAGTCAACCAGGTCACCGGCGGGCGCCGCCGCGCGGGCGCGCTCGATGAGCTGCCGCGACGTCCCGACCGGCACGGTCGACTTGCCCACGATCAAGGTGGCGCGGTTCAGGTGCGGCGCGAGCGCTTCCGCCGCGGCGAAGACATAGCTCAGGTCGGCGCTGCCGCCGTCCTTCACCTGGGGAGTGCCAACACAGATGAAGTGCACGTCGCCGAACTCGCCGATCTCGGCGAACGAGTCGGTGAACCGGAGCCGACCCGCGTCAAGGTTCTTCCGCAGCAACGGTTCAAGCCCAGGCTCGAAAAACGGCGACTCGCCGCGTGCTGCCTTGGCGATCTTCTCGGCGTCAACGTCGATGGCAAGCACCTCGTGGCCGAGGTCCGCCATGCAAACGGCATGGGTAAGACCCAGGTAACCAGTGCCGATGACGCTGATGCGCAGGATCTGTCCGTTGCGACCCATTGTGAGTCCTCAGCTTCTACTTGTGGTGACTACCGCCCTTTGTAGGGACCACCGAGTTTAAGGCAATTCGCCAACGCAGGCCGGGCGGCTACGGTGAATGACTACGTGACGTTCACTGCACGTCGTAGCCCGTGTCGCGCCGGTACCCTACCTGACCTTGCCGCAGCGGCGACCACGCTGGTCCAGGTTACTGACTTGAAACGTTGCTGACCGGGGTTCGCGACGGGCGGTCAGAATTACTGGCTATTGTGGTGAGCCGTGAAGAAGGACGGGCCATAGCGTGAGTTCGCAGACCAAGGCGGGTGGGCTGCCGCTGGCGGGCAGCCGCGGGCTGTCCCTGCTCTCGCGCCTGTCCGCCTGGCTCAGGCCCGCTCTTTTCCCGCAGTCATCCGAGGGCATGACAGGGCGGAAGTTCCTCGCCGGCTTCCTCTTCGTCGTCGCCGGCGCGGCCGCCAGCCTGGCGCGCACCTCGGGACCCGGCGCGCTGAACACGACCTGGATCGAGGACGCGGGTAACTTCCTGACCGACGCGCTCAACCGGCCGGTGCTGACCACCCTCACCACGCAGGTGAACGGCTACTACGAGCTGGTGCCGCGGCTGGCGTCGGCGATCGCGGTGGCGTTCCCCGTCTCCTGGGCGCCGGGGGTCATGTCGGTGCTCGCCGCGGCCCAGTACGCGATGTTCGGCCTGATCGCGTACATCGCGAGCGGGCCGCACCTGCGCACCCCGTGGCTGCGGCTGCTCCTCGCCGCGCCGGCCTGCCTGGTGCCGCTCGGCTACACGCAGGCGAACAACGACCTGGCGACCGTGCAGTTCATCGCGCTCTACGGGCTCTTCTGGCTGGTGCTGTGGCGGCCGGTGACGCGGGCCGGCCAGGTGTGCGCGCCGGTCATCATGCTCGGCTCGACGCTGACCAGCATCCTGCCGCTGTTCTTCGCGCCCCTGGTGGCGGCGCGGCTGATCGCGGACCGGTCGAAGACCACGATCGCCGTCGCGGTCTGCTGGGCGGTCGGCCTGGCCACGCAGTGGAGCGTGCAGCTGCGCGGGATGAGCAACCGGTCCAACCAGCTGTTCACCAGCCCGCTGTGGAGCCTGGGCAACTACGTGACGCGGACCGTGCCGCGGGCGATTTTCGGTGAACGCGCGCTCGGCGGCCCCGGTACCAACTACCGGGGTTCTCCGGTTCCGCTGAGTATCCCCAACATGGCTGTTCATGAGGCCCTCATCTGGGGCGCGTGCGCTATCGTGGTGGCGGTTGTCGTCATCGCGCTGGCGAGGCTGACCGCCCCGCAGTGGCCGCTCGCGGTCACCGCGCTAGCGTTCAGCGTCCTGATCTTCGTCGGCGAGATCATCGACAACTACCCGATCGTGCAGCCGCGGTACGTCATCGCGCCGGCACTGCTGCTGTATACGGCGATCGTCGCCATGCTGCGCCCACGCGGCGTGACGGGGGACGTGACGGGGGACGTGTCCGGATCAAGGCCGCGACGGGTCCTGGCGTGGGTGCCGGTCACCGTGTTCGCTCTGCTTCTGGGCGTCGTCATCGGCTTCAACTACCGCGTTGTCAACACCCGTTCGGAGAGCCCGCCATGGACCGCCGTTGTCGCAGCCGCCAGGCAATCGTGCATGAAGCCCGGCATGGCTGACTACGAGTACAGCCACCTCTGGTGGCACGTCCAAATCCCCTGCAGTAGGGTCTGACCGCCGTGAACCCGATAACCGCCCGTCCCGAGGCATCCGTGACCCCGTCTGAGCAGGCGAACCCGCGCCGTACCCGGGCGGCGTTCCTTACCTGGGCGGTGCCCGTCGTGGTCGGCGCCGCGCTCGCGCTGTACCGGCTCGGCGGGCCGCAGTTGTGGCGCGACGAGCTCGCGACCTGGTCGGCATCCGGCCGCAGCCTGCCGCAGTTGTGGGGGCTGCTGCAGCACATCGACGCGGTCCTCGGCATCTACTACTTCGGGATGCACCTGTGGATGGCGGTCTTCGGCGACTCGGCTACGGCCCTGCGGCTCCCGTCGGCCATCGCGATGGCCATCACCGCCGGCGTGGTGGGGCTCATCGGACGGCGGCTAGGCGGCAACACCGCCGGCGTCGCGGGCGGGGTTGTCTTCGCGCTCATCCCGAGCGTGTCGCGCTACGCGCAGGAGGCACGGCCGTACGCGTTCGCGACCCTCTTCGCGGCACTCGCCACCCTGATGTTCCTGCGGGCCATGGAACGGCCAAGCTGGTCCCGCTGGGCGATTTACGCGGTCGTGCTCGCCGCCGCTGGCACGGCCAACCTCATCGCGCTGTGCGTCGCGGCCGGGCACCTGGCGATCTTGATCTGGGACTTCCTCCAGCGCACGGTGCGCGTGGGCGGCGACGGCACGCCGGAGACCGGCAGGCGCATCCCCGGCGAACGGGTCGCACCGGAGGGCTCGCCGCTGCTGCTGCTCACCCGGTTCTGCGTGGCCGTCGTGGTCGGCGCCATCCTCATCTCGCCGCTGGCCATCAAGGGACACAGCCAGCAGGCGGGGCAGATCGGCCCGTACATCAAGCCGGGTGTGGCCCAACTCATCGGGATCACCGGCAGCCTGTGGCAGGAACTCTTCGCGTCGTTCCCCGCGGCCGCCGTGATCATGCTGCTCGCCGTGGCGTCCCTGGCGGCCGCGCCCGACGCGCGCCGCCGGTCCACCGCGCTGTACGCCCTGTCCTTCGCGATCTCCCCGGTGGTGGCGGTCTGGGTCATCTCGCACGGCTCGACTTCCTACTGGATGTTCCGTTACATGCTGTTCAGCACGTTCGGGTGGGCGCTCGGAGCGGGGCTCTGCATCGCCTACCTCGCCGAGCGCGTCCCGGGCACCCGGCTGGCCAGGCTCAGCGGGCGGGTCTCGCCGCGCCTCGCGGCCGCGGCCGTGCTCGTCGCGGTGGTTGGCCTGGCCGGCATCCACGACCAGTTCGCCCTGCGGCAGAACGAGGCCCACAACCTGTGGGCCTACCCGGAGCTGCCGAGCAACGGCGAGCCGGCGGACTACCGGGCGGCCGCGGCCGTCATCGCGGCCAACGAGAAGCCGGGCGATGCCATCGCGTTCCAGGTCAGCGACGACAACCACTACCAGGTGGACACCGCCATGCGGTACTACCTGGGCGGCAAGTTGCCCAAGCCGGTCTTCGAGGCGCAGACGCAGGTCCAGGCGGACGCGGAGCAGCCGACCGAGTGCAACAACCCGGCGTCGTGCTTCAGCGGAACACCGCGGATCTGGGTGGCCTACGTCGACCACCTGGCTACGGACCCGTTCTCCGCGCTGCCCTGGCCGGAGGAGACTTACCTGCAGATCCTCGGCTACCAGGCGCAGACGATGTGGCAGGAGAACGGCATCACGGTCGCGCTGCTGACCGTTTCCTAGCCCGCGCAGTCCACGCGGCGCGCAAAACGGCCGGGTCCGCCGACAGGCGGTCCCGGCCGTTTTCGCTTACCGGCGCGCGCTCCGCAGCGCGTCCTGGTAGGCGGCGCAGTCCTCGTAGCGGGGCAACCGCCCGGAGCGCAGCGCCTCTTCGAGGGTCGGCGCGGCGGCGTCCTTTTCCGATAGCACGGGCTCCCAGCCCTCGTCCGCGGGCCAGGCGATCCCGATCGCCGGGTCAAGCGGGTGCACGCCGTGCTCACGTCCCGGCGCGTACGGCGTCGAGCACAGGTAGAGCGCGGTCGCGCCGTCAGACAGGGCCGTGAAGGCATGACCGAGCCCCTCGGCGAGGAACACCGCGCGCCGGGTGGCGGCGTCAAGCTGGACCGCCTCCCACTTGCCGAACGACGGCGAATCGGTCCGCAGGTCCACGATCACGTCCAGGATCACGCCGGCCACGCAGGTGACGTACTTGGCCTGCCCCGGGGGGACGTCCGCATAGTGAATGCCCCTAATCACTCCGCGCCGTGATACCGAGCAGTTGGCTTGCGCGACGTCCAGCCGGTACCCGAGGTCGGCGGCGAATTCCGCGGCGCGAAATGTCTCGGCGAAGCTGCCCCTGTCGTCGCTATGCACCCGGGGCGTGTACACCCAGGCGCCTTCGATGCCAAGTGGATCCATGGGAAGACCCTACCTACTAGGGCACCAGCCGGCTGGCGCGGCGCAAAGGCCAGCCGGCCCGGCACCCAGAAAGGGCACCGGGCCGGCTGTGGCAAAAGCTGAGATCTCTAGGAGACGATGATGACCTTCTCGGCCTGCTGTCCCCGGTCGCTTTGCGTGATCTCGAACTCGACCCGCTGACCCTCTTCGAGGCTGCGGTATCCGTCCGCCTGGATCGCGGAGAAGTGAACGAAGACGTCCTTGCCACCGTCGACGGCGATAAAGCCGTAGCCCTTGTCCGGGTTGAACCACTTGACGGTGCCCTGAGCCATTCCAAACAACTCCCTAACTGCTGCTCGGGCTTCGAGCCCCGCCCTTGCAACCGCGGAACCCGTCGGTCGCAACCCGGCGAGACGTACCAGCGCACGCTCTCACGCTCGCACTTTGCCTTGCCGGCAACGACCAGAATCGACCTTACCGCTTACCCGAGCGTAATGACGCGGTTTTGTCTTCCGGGAGGATGCCACCCCAGAGGACCCCCCAATCATGGGGGGACTTTGTCCCCCCATTGCCCCCTACGGGAGGACTGCGCGGGTGGAGGGGGCCGAAAGGGCGGGCCGTCTAGTCCAGGTATGCGTCCTGGAATGCCTTTAGGGTCGGCTTGATTGCCTCGGGGACCGTTACCGAGGGGGCTACGGCTGACAGAGTCTTGAGGCCGTCGCCGGAATTGATGATTACGGTCTCGGCGTCCGGGTCGAGCTGGCCGGCGGCCAGGAGCTTGCGCAGCACGCCGACGGTGACCCCGCCGGCGGTCTCGCCGAAGACGCCCTGGGCGCGGGCGAGCAGCCGCATCGAGTCCACGACCTCCTCGTCGGACACGTCCGCCACCGCCCCGCCGGTCCGCCGCACCACGTCGAGGACGTACGGGCCGTCCGCCGGGTTGCCGATCGCCAGCGACTTCGCGATCGTGTCCGGCTTGACCGGCCGCACCACGTCCCAGCCCTTGGCGAACGCCTCGGATACCGGGGAGCAGCCGGTCGCCTGCGCGCCGAACACGCGCCACGGCTTGGTCTCGACGAGACCGAGCTCCGCGAACTCGCTGAAGCCCTTGTCGATCTTGACGAGCTGGGCGCCGGACGCGACCGGGACCACGATCTGGTCGGGGAGCCGCCAGCCGAGCTGCTCGGCGATCTCGAAGCCGAGCGTCTTGGAGCCCTCGGCGTAGTAGGGGCGCACGTTCACGTTGACGAACGCCCAGTCCTCGTGCTCGCCCGCCAGCTCCGAGGCCAGCCGGTTGACGTCGTCGTAGTTACCGTCCACCGTCACGAACGTGCCGCCGTAGACGGCGGTGGTGAGGATCTTCTGCTCTTCGAGGTTCGCCGGGACCATCACCACGGACCTGATGCCCGCGCGGGCGGCCGCCGCGGCGACCGCGTTGGCCAGGTTGCCGGTCGACGGGCAGGCGAGGACCTTGAAGCCCATCTCGGTCGCGGCCGCCAGGGCCACGGCGACCACGCGGTCCTTGAAGGAGTGGGTGGGGTTGCCGCTGTCGTCCTTGATCCACAGGCGGCGCATCCCGAGTTCCGCGGCGAGCCCGTCGGCGCGGATGAGCCTGGTGTAGCCGGGCTCGGTGGTCCGGCGGCTCATGATGTCCGCCGGGACG
>DAHWEX010000425.1 GCA_027326205.1 Actinomycetota bacterium | reverse complement strand
GCCGGGGCCGGGTGCCCCGTCCGGCTGGCGGAGCACGCCGAGCATCCGGCGCATCTCCTCCAGGGCGTCCCGGCTGGTCGCCTGGATGGCGCCGAGTGCCTCCCTGGCCCCGGTGGGGCTCGCGTCGATGACGTACTGGCCGTAGCCGGCCTGGACCGCGATCACGGACATGCTGTGCGCCACGACGTCGTGCAGTTCGCGGGCGATCCGCAGCCGCTCCTCGGCCACCGCGCTGCTGGCCGCCTGCTGCTGCATCGTCACCACGTACAGCCGCCGCTGCCGCACCGAGTAGCCGGTCATCCAGGCGATGACGTTGGCCAGCGCGACCGGGACGAGGGTGCCAGGATCGGGGCCGCGGTGGTGCATGCCCACGGCGACGAGGGACACCGTGACGGTGAGGATCAGCGCGAGCGCGGCCGCCCCGGTCCGCCGCCGGCTCTCCACCGTCACCGTGTACAGGACGTACGCGGCGCCGAGGAAGAGCGCCGCGGTGACCGTGTCGGACAGGCCGGACAGCAGCACGCCGAGGACGAGCAGGGCCCCGAACGCGGTGACGGGCGCCCGGCGGCGCAGCGCGACCGGGACGAAGACCGCCACCAGGAACAGCAGGGCGGCCACGAACCGGGCCTGACCCGAGGCGAAGAACCGCGCGGAGACGGCCGTGTCGCAGATCGCCAGGAAGGCGCCGACCACGCAGTCGATCGCGATCCAGTGGGCGGCCCGCATCCGCTTGGTCAGCGGCGGCCGGGGCTGCGCCGCGCTCTCGGCCCCCGGGTACGCCGGGTATGCCGGCGACGGCCGCGCGCCGGCGGTCGGGGACGACATGTCGCGTTCGGAGCCCACCTCTCTACGTTAGCCGCCCGCCGGGCCGGGCGCCTCATCCCGGGGATGTAGACCGGGAAGCTGAGCCCGTGCCTGAGCGTGCACGGGCCGCCGGCGCCGCTATCACGGCGCCGACGGCCCGTTCATTCGCTGCCGGGTCTGATAACAGCAACTGGCGCGGAGCGCTAGCGGGGGCGCGGAGCGCTAGCGGGGGCGGGGGGTGGCGAGGCGGTTGCTCGCGTCCACCCAGCGGGCCAGCAGCGCGGACGCCGCGCCGGAGTCCACCGCCTCCGCGGCGCGGGCCAGGCCCTGCGACAGCGCCTTGGCGAGGGCCTCGCCGGTCGCGGCGGCGGTCACGGCGGGGTCGGCCGTCCTGGCGGCCGCGACGGCGGCCAGGCCCTCGGCGGCGGCCATCGCGGCGGCGGCGTTGAGCAGCACGATGTCGCGGACCGGCCCGGTGGCCCCGCCGAGCAGGTCGCGGGCCACCGACGCGTTGTGCGCCGGGTCACCGCCCCGCAGGTCCGCGAGGGTCGACGGGGCGAGCCCGAGAACCGCCGGGTCGAACGACGTCTCGGACACCGCGCCGTCGGCCGCGATCCAGACCGTGGACGGCCCGGTCGTGGTGAGCTCGTCGAGCCCGCCGCCGTGGAAGACCATCGCGGTATTGCCGCGGGCGGCGTACACGCCCGCGAGCACCGGCCCCATCAGCGGGTCGGCGACGCCCACGGCGAGCGACGAGGGCCGCGCGGGGTTGGTGAGCGGGCCGAGGTAGTTGAACGCGGTGGGGACGCCGAGCTGGCTGCGCACCGGGCCCGCGTGCCGCAGCGACGGGTGGTACAGCGCCGCGAACAGGAACGCCACGCCGACCTCGGCGTAGAGCGCCTCGGACGCCGACGCGGGCAGGTCGATCACCACGCCGAGCGCCTCAAGCACGTCCGCGGCGCCGGACGCGGACGACGCCGCCCGGTTGCCGTGCTTGACCATCGGCACCCCGGCCGCGGCGGCCACGATGGTCGCCATCGTGGAGATGTTCACCGATTGCGCGCCGTCGCCGCCGCTGCCGACCAGGTCCGTGACCGGGCCGGCGATCGAGATCGGCGTGGCGTGCGCGAGCATCGACGCGGCCAGGCCGGACATCTCGGCGGCGGTCTCGCCCTTGGCCCGCAGCGCCACGCCGAACCCGGCGATCTGCGCGGGGGTGGCGGCGCCCTCCATGATCTCGTTCATGGCCCAGGCGGTCTGCTCGGCGGTGAGCGCCTGCCTGCCGATGAGCGCGCGGATCAGCGCGGGCCAGTTTGGAGTTTCCATGGGTGGCACCAATCTCCGGGGAGGGGGAGAGAGCGGACGCGGGAGCGGAGCCACGAACCGTTCGGCTGAGACCCGGTTGTGACCTGGCTCTTGATTTTGTTACCGAGCTGTGATCGCGTGACCGTGCCCGGCCGGCCCGACGGCCGGCGCGGCGGCACGCGCGCGCATCAGCGCCGCCAGTTCGCGGGCGAGCGCGACCGGGTCGATCGGGTGGCTGATCACCGCGTCGGCCTTGGACCAGGTGGCGAGCCAGCGGTCGTCCGGCCGGCCGATGATCAGCAGCACGGGCGGGCAGTTGTAGACCTCGTCCTTGGCCTGGCGGCTGATGCCCATGCCGCCCGCCGGCTGTGCCTCTCCGTCAAGGACCATGACGTCGATGCCGCCCTTGTCGAGTAGGCGGACGAGCGCGGGCTGCGTCGCGACCTCGACGATCTCCGCTTCCGGCACGTCCAGGGCCGGCCGGGAGCCGATGGCGAGCCGGATCCCGGCCCGGGTGTCAGCGTCATGGCTGTAAACAACGACCTTCATGGCGAGCATCCTACTGGCCGGCCATGGCCGGCCAGCGGCCGGATGCGCCCGGACACGGCGGCCGCGGTCCTCAGATTTTTCACAGGGAAGGCGCGAAGTTGGGGGGTCGGCTGCGCATCCCCTACGTGGTGTCGTAATAATGACCTTCGTGGCGACAGCATCCGTAACCGAGCCGGTACCGCGTACCTCAGCCAGCCGACCGAACCTGGTGAGCGTGGGCACCATCATCTGGTTGTCCAGTGAGCTCATGTTCTTCGCTGCGCTGTTCGCGATGTATTTCACGATCCGCTCGGTAGATAAAGGCCAGGGACTGCCTTGGCCCATGGCTCATCTGAACCTCCCGCTCGGCTCGGCGAACACGACGGTCCTCGTGCTCTCGTCCGTGACCTGCCAGATGGGCGTGTTCGCGGTTGAGCGTGGCCAGATCAGGCGGGCGGCGTCGATTTTCAAGTTCTGGAAGTGGGGACTGCGCGAGTGGTACGTGCTGTCCTTCCTGATGGGGCTTTACTTTGTTTGCGGTCAGGCGTACGAGTACTCACAGCTGGTCAGGGTTGACCACCTGACGCTCTCGTCGAGCAACTATGGTTCGGTGTTCTACCTGACCACCGGGTTCCACGGGCTTCACGTGACCGGCGGTCTCATCGCGTTCCTCTTCTTGCTCGGACGTACGTACGCTGCCAAGCGCTTCACCCATGAACAGCAGGTCAGCGCGATCGTCGTGTCGTACTACTGGCACTTCGTCGACGTCGTCTGGATTGGCCTGTTCACCACCATTTACCTCATCCAGTGAGCAGGGGATACCGAGTGAGCTCGATCATCTCCCGGCGCAGGCATCCGGCCGCGGGCTATGCCGCGGTCGCAGGCGGCCTCGTCGTGGCAGGCGTGCTTTACAGCGCGCTCTCCGGCGGCGGCGCGTCGGCAGCGACCGCCGCCCAGGACCAGTCCCAGGTCTCCCAGGGGCATTCGCTGTTCCTCGACAGCTGCTCCTCCTGTCACGGGCTCGACGCCCAGGGCACGTCGCAGGCGCCGAGCCTGATCGGGGCCGGCGCGGCCGCGGTGGACTTCCAGATGTCGACGGGCCGCATGCCCGCCAAGGACCTGTCGGCGGAGAACGAGCGCAAGCCGCAGACGGAGTTCACGCAGCAGCAGATCTACGACATCGCCGCGTACGTCGCCTCGCTGGCCGGCGGCCCGTCCATCCCGTCCGCCAGCCAGGTGTCCACGTCCGGTGCGAACACGGCGCTCGGCGAGGAACTGTTCAGCACGAACTGCGCCCAGTGCCACGGCTTCGCCGGGGCGGGCGGCGCGCTGACCTACGGCAAGAACGCGCCGAGCCTCAACGCCTCGACGCCCACCCAGATCTACGAGGCGATGCTCACCGGCCCTGAGGCCATGCCCGTCTTCGGCGACGGGACGATCACCCCCGCCGAGAAGAAGGACATCATCGCCTACATCACCGACACGAGGACCGAGGCCAACCCGGGCGGCTTCTCGCTCGGCCGCACCGGCACCGTCACCGAGGGCCTCCTCGGCTGGCTCGGCGGCCTTGGCTTCCTCGTGCTCATCGCCATGTGGCTCACCGCCAAGCGGCGGGACGGCCACGTCAAGGCTGAATCGGAGCAGCACTCATGATCCAGACGCCGGAGGAGCCGCTGGGCCCGCGCCGGGTCATCGGAACTCCCTCTCCCGCACCGAGGGCGGTCGACGCCCAGGCCGAGCCGGAGCAGCCGGCGTTCTCGGCGGACCCGCCGAACGTCCAGCACGCGAAGAACGCCGAGCGCCTCGTCGCCGCGCTGTTCGTGCTGGCCTTCCTGGCGGGCTGCGGGTTCATCGCGGCCTACATCGGCCTCGAGGTCGGATCGTCCACGATCCCCAAGGGCGGCAACGACGTCGTGGCCGTGCTGCGCTCCAACATGGCGCTTGGCACGTCGCTCGCCGTCGCGCTGCTCGCGCTCGGCACCGGCTCGATGATCTGGGTGCGCCACCTGACCCCGGACATCGAGATCGCCGAGGAGCGCCACGAGCTGGAGTCCGCGCCGGAGGACCGCAGGGCCTTCAAGCGCGACTTCGCCGAGGGCGCGGCCATCTCCCAGGTCACCCGGCGTCCGCTGGTCCGCCGCACGATGCTGCTCGCGACCGCGCCGCTGGCGCTCGCGCCGCTCGTCCTGCTGCGCGACCTCGGCCCGCTGCCGCAGACGGACCTGCGGCACACGGTCTGGAAGAAGGGCCTGCGCGCGGTGACCCTGGGCGGCCTGCGGCCGCTGCGCCCGGCGGACATCTCGACCCCGGGCAGCATGATCACGGTGATCCCCGAGGGCTACCAGGACAACGACAACGCGCTGGCGAAGGCCGGCGTCATCCTGATCAAGTTTGGGCCCGGCGAGCTGCACATCCCGACCAACTACAACGGCGGGACGCTCGTCAGCACGATGAACTGGACGATCGACAACATCGTCGCCTACTCCAAGATCTGCACCCACGTCGGCTGCCCGGTCGCCCTGTACGAGCAGACGACGCACCATATCCTCTGCCCGTGCCACCAGTCGACCTTCGACGCGGCGAACGGGGCCAACGTGATCTTCGGCCCGGCGGCGCGCGCGCTGCCGCAGCTGCCGCTCATGCTGACCTCGGAGGGCTACATCGCGGCCGCCAGCGACTTCACGCAGCCGGTCGGCCCGAGCTTCTGGGAGCGCGGATGAGCGAGCGTGCGAGCGAATCGGAAAGCACAGTGCGTCCGCGAATGCGGACTCCGAGCGCCAGCGAGGTGGCCGTATGAGCGACGACGCGGTTAAGATCCCGCCCGCCCTCGACGGCGTCGGCGGCTGGCTTGACGACAGGTTCCACGGCGCCAAGGGCGTCCGGGTCCTGATGAAGAAGGTGTTCCCGGACCACTGGTCCTTCATGCTGGGCGAGATCGCGCTGTGGTCCTTCGTGATCCTGCTGCTCACCGGCACGTACCTGGCGCTGTTCTTCGACCCGTCAGCGGCCCACGTGGTGTACCACGGGTCGTACGCCAA
>DAHWEX010000374.1 GCA_027326205.1 Actinomycetota bacterium | reverse complement strand
CCGCGTCGACCGCCGCGACGCCCAGCTCGTCGAGGGCCGTGGCGTAGATCTCCGGGTACGGCTTGACCGAGCCGACCTCGCAGGACAGCACCACCGCGTCCACCAGCGGGATGACCCCGAGGTAGGCGAGCTGTGCCCGCGTGCTGTCCGCGCAGTTGGACACCAGCGCGGTCAGCACGCCCTGGGACCTGAGCCACTCCAGGAACGGCACCGTGTCGTCGCACAGCCGGACGCGGGCGCGGGAGAACTCCGCGTCCCGCCGGGCCAGGTCGGCGATGAGGCCGGGCTCCGGCTCGATGCCGAACGCGGGCAGCGTCCGCGTGAACGAGGCGGTGACCGTCACCCGGCCGCGGTCCCGGTCCTCGCGCAGCTTGTCCCATTCCGCCAGCCAGTCCCCGATGGGGATCCCCAGCGGGGCGATGAGCGACTCCATCCGCGGCACGAACTGGGAGACCAGGATCGTGCCGTAAACGTCGATGAGGCAGGCTCGCGGGAGCGGCACCGCTCACGCCTGCCTGAGCTTGGCGCGGAGCCGGCCGAACTCGTCCTCGGTGAGGCCGTGCCCGGCCGCCCAGGCCGCGACCCCTCCGTACTTCGCGTCAAGCTGCTCAAGGAACGCCGTCATCGTCTCGGCCCGCGGCGCGTGCGCCTGCAGGGGAACCTTCGTCACGCCGCCCCCGTACATCTTGGACCTGGACAGCCGCTCGATGATCGCCTCGAGCTGGTCGTTGCTTGCCGCGTAGTCGGCCACGATGGCGTCCGGCTCCACCCCGGCGGCGGCGAGCGCGAGGGCCGCGAGCACGCCGGTGCGGTCCTTGCCCGCGGCGCAGTGCACGATCACCGCCCCTGGTGCGGTCGCGATCGAGCGCAGCGCGGCGGTGACCTCCTCCGGGCGGTTCTCCAGGTAGCCGAGGTAGTGCCCGCACCACTGGTCGTCCGGGTAGCGGCCGCGGTCCGCTTCTGCCAGCTCAAGCAGCAGCGCGGCCTTGACCGTGTCCGACACGTCGAGGAACTCGGCGAGCACCGGATGGTGCGCGCGCCGCACGCCGGGCACCGCGTCGAGCGGCGCGGGGCCCTCGATCTTCACTTCGTTCGTGGAGCGCAGGTCGACGACGGTCGTCACACCGAAGCCGCCGACGAGCCTGCTGACGTCCGCGGGCGAGAGCTCCTGCAGGTTCGCCGAGCGGAGCACCCGGCCAGGCACGGTGGTGCCGCCGTCGGTCGTGGGCAGCCCGCCCAGGTCGCGCACGTTGACGGCGCCTTCTAGCTCGATCCATATCACGCCCCTATTGTCCCATTTGGGGAACGGAGCGGCGAACCGCGCCCGCGAACCCCCGGTGAACAGCGCGGAACACGTTGCCGCTCAGCGCCCCAGGTGGGCGAGGACGGCCAGCACACGGCGGTTGTCGTCATCCGACGGCTGCAGGCCGAGCTTGGTGAAGATCGAGGCAGTGTGCTTGGCCACCGCGCGCTCGGTGACGACCAGCCGGGCCGCGATCGCCGCGTTGGAGCGGCCCTCCGCCATGAGCTCGAGGACCTCGCGCTCACGCGGGCTAAGCCGCCCGACGGGCCCTTCCGGGGCGGCGTTGCGCGCCAGCAGGCGGGCGATGACCTCCGGGTCCATGGCGGTGCCGCCCCGCGCCACCCGCGTCACCGCGTCGGTGAACTGCGCGCCGTCGAGCACCCGGTCCTTGAGCAGGTAGCCGACCGCGCCCGCGCCGTCGGCGAGCAGCTCGCGGGCGTACAGCTGCTCGACGTACTGCGAGACGACGAGGACCGGCAGGCCCGGGAACTCCGCGCGGGCGGTGAGCGCGGCCCGCAGGCCCTCGTCGGTGAACGTCGGCGGGAGCCGGACGTCGACGACCGCGACGTCGCAGCCGCCCTTCCTGACCGCGGCCAGGAAGTCCGCGCCGTTGTCGGTGGCCGCCGCGACCTCGAAGCCGTAGGCCTCAAGCAGCCGGATCAGCCCCTCGCGCAGGAGAAACAGGTCTTCCGCTATGACAACGCGCACGGCACTTCCAGGACCGCCTCGGTCGGCCCGCCCGGCGGGCTGGACACGACGAGGACGCCGTCGAACGCGGCCAGCCGCCGCTCGATGCCGCGCAGCCCGCTGCCGCGGCCAGGGTCGGCGCCGCCGCAGCCGTCGTCCCGAACCATGATCCGCAGTGCGCCCAGCTCGTGGCGCAGGTCGACGGCGGCCGTTTCCGCCCTGGCGTGCTTGGCGACGTTGGCGAGCAGCTCGCTGACCGCGAAGTACGCGGCGGACTCCACGGGGGCCGGCGGCCGCCCGGGCAGTGTCCCGGTGACCTGTACGGGCAGCGGGCTGTCCAGGGCGAGCGCCCGGACCGCGTCGGCGAGGCCCCGGTCGGCGAGGACCGGCGGGTGGATGCCGCGCACCAGGTCGCGCAGCTCGGTGAGGGCCTTGGCCGACGCGTCCCTGGCCTCGTAGAGCAGCGCGCGGGCGGCGGCCGGGTCGGCGTCGATGAGCCGCCCGGCGGCGTCCAGCGTCAGGCCCATCGCGACGAGCCGCGCCTGCGCGCCGTCGTGCAGGTCCCGTTCGATCCGGCGCAGCTCGGCCGCGCCGGTGTCCAGGGTCTCGCTGCGCGTCCTGGCCAGGTGGGCCACCCGCAGCTGCAGCTCGGCCTGCGCGGACGGCGCGAGCACCCAGCGGGCCAGGCCGGCGTAGCCGCGCAGGGTGAGCGGGGCGAGCATGGTCCCGGCGGCCACCATGCCGACGCCGATCAGGAGGAGGACCGGCGACGTGTTCCCGGGGAAGGCCGGCCTCGGGACGGCGCCTTCGGCGAACCCGGGGAAGGCGTTGATCCCGGGAATGATGAAGGCAACGATGCCCGCGCCGACCGACAGGAGCGGGACCAGCAGCAGCATCAGGCCGGCGACGGCGTTCACCGCCAGCCAGGCCAGGGCGCGCCAGGTCGCCGGGTCACCGAGCAGCCAGTTCAGCCGCTTCCGGTAGCCGAGCCAGCTCGAGTCCGGGTGCCGTCCGGCCGGCCGCGGCACGTACGCCTGGTGGATCGTCACCCCGCACCAGCGGGCGCTCAGCCGGCTGGTGCGCAGGGCCAGGCGCCGGACCGCGAGCAGTGCGGCGGGAAGGACCGCCCCGTAACACGCCAGGCTGGCGAGGACGCCCAGCACGTCAGCCCTGTCCTGCGGCCAGGGCAGCTGGCCGTGCATGTGGACGAAAAGGTGCAAGAGGAGGATGCCGCCCACCACCACGGGGCCGGCCGTGAGGGCCAGCAGGACCACGCCGGCCAGCAGCAGCCCCAGGAAACCGGCGGCGTGGACCAGTGCGCGCAGGTGCCCGCCGACGCCCCGGTGCCGGCCACCGGGCGGCGGCAGCCGCTCCTCCGGTGAGTACCAGATGACGTCTGGTGCCGGGTATCCGCTCATCGTTGCCCCCTTCCGCCGGGTCCAGAACCACCGGATTCCAGTTTGGCCCAGCCGGCCGGGCCGGCGAAGTGGCCTCAGCACCCGAAGCGGGTGGTGTACCTAGGTCCACCCCCGAGACGCCGTTCAGCCGTATATCGCGGTGACCGCCCGGCTTCCTACGGTAGCGGCCATGAACGTCATCGAGACCACCGCGCTCGGCAAGCGGTACCGGGGCAAGTGGGCGCTGCACGACTGCATGCTCGCCATCCCCGGAAATCACCTGGTCGCCCTTGTAGGGCCGAACGGCGCGGGCAAGTCCACGCTGCTCAACCTGGCCGTCGGCCTGGCCCAGCCGACGGCCGGGACGGTAACCGTGCTCGGCGGCGCGCCCGCCGGCTCCCCGGACGCGCTTGACCGCATCGCCTTCGTCGCCCAGGACGCGCCCCTGTACAAGAACCTGCCCGCCGGGGCGATGCTCGGCGTTGCCCGCAACCTCAACCGGCGCTGGGACCAGCGCCGGGCCGAGGACCGCCTCGCCCAGCTGGAGATCCCGCTGAAGCAGCGGGTCGGCACCCTGTCCGGCGGGCAGAAGGCACAGCTCGCGCTGACGATCGCGCTGGCCCGCCGGCCGTCGCTGCTGGTGCTCGACGAGCCGTTCTCGGCGCTCGACCCGGTGGCCCGCGACGACTTCCTGGCGTCCGTGACCGGGGCCGCGCGCGACGAGGGCGTCTCCGTCGTGCTGTCCTCGCACGTGCTCGCCGAACTGGAGCGGGTCGCCACCTACCTGGTGGTGCTCGGCCATGGCGAGGTCAAGGTGGCCGGCCCGGTCAGCGAGCTGATCGCGGCCGAAGGGGCGGGGCTTGAAGAGATTACGCTCCGGCACCTGCGCGCCGGCCGCGCCGGCTCGCCCCGGTCATCCGCATCGGCCCGGACGGAGGGGCGGTAAATGGGTGCTCACGCGGTAACCGCCCCGACGGGGCGGGTGCCCGGCCCGCGGCCGGTGCCCTGGCGGAACCTCGCCTGGGTGACGCTGCGGCAGCAGCGCGGCCTGTTCACCGGCCTGGGGATGTTTCTCGGCTTGTTCGCCGCCTACCTCGTGGTCATGGCGGTCATCCAGGGCAGCGCCTACGCCGCCGTGGCGGCCTGTCACCCGGCGAGCGTGGTGCGCTGCCAGGTGCTGCGGCAGTCGTTCGTCAGCCGCTACTGGGGCGGCGACAGTTCGGTGCTGCAGTCCGGCGGCGCGCAGACCGTGTCCAGCCTGATGTTCGGGGTGCCGGTACTGCTCGGCGCGTTCGCCGGGGCGCCGCTGCTGTCCCGCGAGCTGGACAGCGGCACGTTCCGGTTCGCCTGGACGCAGGGCGCCGGACGGACCCGGTGGGCGCTGTCCACGCTGCTCGTGCCGGCGCTGGCCGCGACCGCGGCGACCGGGGCGTTCACCGCGCTCTTCTACTGGTACCTCCGGCCGTTCCTCGCCCTGGGGCAGGTCAGCGAGATGCTCCCGCTGACATTCGCGCTGCTCGGCGTGGCGTTCGCCGCGTGGACGCTGCTCGCGTACGCCCTGGCCGCGTTCCTCGGGACGCTGCTGCGGCGCACGGTGCCCGCGATGGTGATCACCCTGGTGGTCTACATCGTGCTGGCGATGCAGACCGCGACCGTGATCCGGCCGCACTACGCGGCGCCGGTCACCGTGCCGAGCGCCTCCGCCGCCGCCGCCAGCAGCGGCTGGGTGATCAGCATGTTCGCGAAGTCCGCGACCGGCCAGGAACTCAGCCAGCAGAGCCTGTTCGCCGCGTTCCAGCAGCAGGCCCCGGCGAGTGTCCAGAACTCCGGCCACCCGGGCGCGTTCCAGGCCTGGCTGACGCAGCACGGCTACACGCAGTGGACCACCCTGCAGCCGGACTCCCGTTTCTGGGAGTTCCAGCTCATCGAGGGCGCCTGGCTGACGGCCCTCAGCGCCGCCCTCCTCGGGGCGACCATCTGGCTGGTCCGGCGCCGGGGCGCGTAACGGACCGCAGGGCGGACGGGGCCGTCCGGACCCGGCGCGGGCCTGGACGGGCGGTCCCGCGGCGTCAGGCGGCGCGGGCGGAGTACTCGTGGACGAAGTCGGTCAGCCGGGCCAGGATGTCCGGGCTGGTCTCCGGGAGGACGCCGTGCCCGAGGTTGAACACGTGCCCGTTCAGGTTCCGGGCGCGGT
Organism: Actinomycetota bacterium; assembly: GCA_027326205.1. Lineage (GTDB taxonomy): Bacteria > Actinomycetota > Actinomycetes > Streptosporangiales > Streptosporangiaceae > Trebonia. The sequence continues at coordinate 7,950 of DAHWEX010000374.1, read as the reverse complement.
CGAGGATCGCCCTGGCCCGCGGCTCCACGACGTCCCAGCCGGCCAGCAGGATGGCCGGGTCGAGGTTGCCCTGCACGGCCTTGCCCTGTCCCGCGGCGCCGGCGCCGACCCGGCGGGCCGCCTCGTCCACGGGGATGCGCCAGTCGACCCCGACCACGTCCGCGCCCGCCTCGCCGAGCAGGCCGAGCAGTTCGCCGGTGCCGACGCCGAAGTGGATGCGGGGCACGCCGGTCGCGGCCAGGGCCGCGAAGATCCGACTGGTGTGCGGAAGGATCGCGTGCCGGTAGTCCTCGGGGCTGACCACGCCGACCCAGGAGTCGAAGAGCTGGACCGCGGCGGCACCCGCCTCCGTCTGGACCTTGAGGAAGCCGATCGCGATGTCGGTGAGCCTGCCCATCAGCGCGTGCCACAGCTCCGGGTTGCCGTACATCATGGCCTTGGTCCGGTCGTGGTTCTTCGACGGGCCGCCCTCGATCAGGTAGGTGGCGAGCGTGAACGGGCCGCCGGCGAACCCGATGAGCGGCTTGCCGCCAAGCTCGCCGACCAGCGACTTCACGGCCTCGCTGATGTAGGGGACGTCGCCGGAGGTCAGCGGGCGCAGCCGCTCGACGTCCGGCAGCGCGCGGAACGGGCTCTCCACCACCGGGCCGACACCCGGCTTGATGTCGACGTCCACGCCGACCGCCCGCAGCGGGACCACGATGTCGCTGTACAGGACGGCCGCGTCCACGTTGTACCGGCGCAGCGGCTGGAGCGTGATCTCGGTGACCAGTTCCGGCCGCGTGCACGACTCCAGCATCGGGATGCCCTCGCGCACCCGCTTGTACTCGGGGAGTGACCGGCCCGCCATGCGCATGAACCAGACCGGGGTATAGGGCACCGGCAGGCCACGGCAGGCGCGGACGAAGGGCGACGTCGGTTCGGCCGCGGCGGGCTGGGACTGGGTCACCCAGCGAGTCTACCGACACGCCGGGCAACATCCGCCGGAATGCGGCTGGCACATGCCAAGATCGGGAGGAGTCTCACCTTGTATCGCGCGGTAATCCACGGATCGCGCAGTGAACAGCAGCGACGCAATTGTAGGGGGCACCGCGATGACGCAGCCGCTTGGGAATTGTCCCGGATGTGGTGGCGACGAGCCCTTTGAGCAGGTACACGCGGACGGTGAATGCCCGGACACTGGCGGCGACTGCTCCGAATGGACGTGTTCCGGCTGCGGGGCCGGGGTATTCATGGCAACTATGACCGACGCCGTTCTCGCCCCCGCCGGACGTTCCGTCCGTGCCGCGTAACCGCGCCGCCGGACCGCTTTTCCCCGGCTCCCCGACCAGTCACCGCCCGCTGGCGGCCAGCCCGTGGACCGGGCGCTGCCAGCGACGACGTACGCTCAGGCCATGAAGTTGGCGGACACCCCCGTGCCAGCGCGGGCAGGCGGGGACGCGGACGCGGTCCAGGCTGGCACGGTCCAGGCTGGCACGGTTCCGGCTAACACGGTTCCGGGCACCGGCCGCGCCTTCGCCGCGGCGGCGGCCGCGATCACGGCCGCCGCGGAGGCCGTCGCCGAGGTCAGGGACGACCTCGAATTCGAGGACTGGCCCGCGCCCAAGCGACTGGCGCCGCACGCGGCCGCCATCGCCGTCACGGCCTACCGGGACGGCGAGGAGGCGGGGACCGGGCGGCTCATCCTGCTGCACGACGCGGGGGGCCAAGATGGCTGGACGGGCACGTTCCGGGTGGTCGCCCAGGTGCACGCGGACGTGGAAGCGGAGATGGCCGCGGACCCGCTGCTCGGCGAGGTCGGCTGGTCCTGGCTCACCGAAGCGCTTGACCTGCACGCCCCCGGCTACAGCGCCCCGAGCGGCACCGTGACCCGGGTCGTCACCGAGGGCTACGGCGCCAAGGCGGACGAGCCGCCGTCCACCGGGTTCGGGCTGCGCGCCTCCTGGTGCCCCGACGACGACCGGATCGAGGACGAGGTCCGCGGCGCCGTCCTCGCCTGGTCCGACGTGCTCGCCGCCGCCGCGGGCCTGCCCGCACAGCCACCGGGAACCCGGGCGCTCGACCGGCGGGGCCGCGGCGGACGTGCCGCCGCCGGCGGCCGGCGGCACCGGTGACGGCCGACGAGGCGCCCCCGGCGCCGGCGGACGCCGACCGGGAAGGCAGCGGCGAGATCGCGCCCGAGGCCGACGGGGCCGCCCCGGAACGCGAGGTCATCGACCTGCTGGAACCGGCCGACGGGCTGCCGCCGGTGATCACGGCGGCGGACGACCTGGCGGCGGCGGTGGCCCGGCTCGCCGCCGGCACCGGACCGGTCGCCGTTGACGCCGAGCGCGCCTCGGGCTACCGCTACGGCCAGCGGGCGTACCTGGTCCAGCTTCGCCGGGCGGGAGCGGGGACCGTGCTCATCGACCCGATCGCCTGTCCCGACCTGTCCGGGCTCGACGCTGCCCTCGACGGCGTCGAGGCCGTGCTGCACGCCGCCTCGCAGGACCTGCCGTGCCTGGCGGAGGTCGGCTACCGGCCGGGAAAACTGTTCGACACCGAGCTGGCCGGACGGCTGCTTGGCTACCCCCGGGTGGCACTCGGCACCATGCTGGAGGAAGTCCTCGGCTTCCGGCTGGCGAAGGAGCACTCGGCCGCGGACTGGTCGGTCCGGCCGATCCCGGCGGAAATGCTCAAGTACGCGGCGCTTGACGTCGAGGTGCTGACCGAGTTGCGCGACGCGCTCGCCGCCCAGCTCGCCGAGCAGGGCAAGACCGAATGGGCGCGCCAGGAGTTCGCGGCGATCGCGGACGCTCCCCCGCCGGCGCCCAGGGCCGACCCCTGGCGGCGCACGTCGGGAATCCACAAGGTGCGCACCCGGCGGGCCCTCGCGGTCGTGCGCGAGCTGTGGCAGGTGCGCGACGAGATCGCCAGGGACGCCGACCAGTCGCCGCGCCGGGTGCTGAGCGACCAGGCCATCGTCGACGCGGCGCGGGCCGAGGCGGCCAAGCCGCCGTCGGCCGACCGGCCGGCGCTCGAGCGGATCAGCGGGTTCCACGCCCGGTACGCCCGCAAGTACTCCGAGCGGTGGACCGCCGCGGTGCTGCGGGCCCGCCAGCTCGATGACACGCAGCTTCCCGAGGTCGCCGGCGGCGGGGCGGTGCCCGGCCCGCCGCCCACCCACCGCTGGGCCGAGCGCGACCCGGCCGCGGCCGCGCGGCTGGCCGCCGCGCGGGCGGCCGTCGGGACTCTCGCCGCCGCGCACCGGCTGCCCGTGGAGAACCTGCTGTCGCCGGACGCGCTGCGCCGCCTGGCCTGGGAGCCCCCGGTTCCGGCGACCCGGGAGTCGGTCGCGGCCGCGCTGACCGGATCCGGCGCCCGGCCCTGGCAGGCCGACGTGACGGCGGGTCCCGTCGCCGCGGCGTTCGCCGCGGCGGCCCCCGGCGTGACCGGAACGGCGCAGGCCTGACCGCGCCGCCGCGCCCTGGTGGCAGAGCCCGCGTTACATCTCGGCTACGCTGGACCGCACGTCGTTGAGCTGAACGACCGCTGAACACCAACCCGGGGGGATGGAGCGCCTGGTGCTTACCGCCGTCGCCGCCGCGCTGAGCGGCGGCCCGCAGCCGGTCCTGCCGGGCTTCCTCAACTCCCTCAGCGGCCCGCTTGAGCACTACGGGCTGTGGGCGATCCTGTTGCTGGTGCTCGTCGAGGACTTCGGCATCCCGGTACCCGGCGAGACGGTGCTCATCGCGGGCGCCATCTTCGCCGGATCCGGGCAGTTGAACATCGTCGCGGTCGGCGTCGTCGGGTTCGTCTCCGCCGTGGCCGGCGACAACATCGGGTACGCGATCGGGCGGTTCGGCGGGCGCGCCCTGGTGGAACGCTGGGGCAGGTACATCTTCCTGACGGCCGAGCGGCTGGACAAGGCACAGGCCTTCTTCGACCGGCAGGGCGGGAAGATCATCACGATCGCGCGGTTCGTCGAGGGACTGCGGCAGGCCAACGGGATCATCGCCGGCATCACGGAGATGCGCTGGCTGCGCTTCCTGGCCTTCAACGCGCTCGGGGCGGCGCTCTGGGTCGGGACCTGGGTCAGCGCCGGCTACTTCGCCGGGCAGCACATCACGGCGATCTATGGCAACGTCACCAGGTACTCCCTGTACGCGGCGGCCGCGGCGGCGGTGGTGATCGCCGCCTGGATCGGCTTGCGCGTGCGCAGGAAGCGCCGCTCCGGGACGCCCGCGGCGCCGGGGGAAGCCGCCACGGGCGAGCAGCCCGAGGCGGCCGGCGCGGCGGCCGTCCCCGGCTGGCCCGCAAACGCGGGCCAGCCGGACGCCTGCGACACGGACGACTAGGCGGCCCAGCTAGACGGCCCAGCTAGACGGCACAGCGCCGGCGGTCAGGACTCGGCGAGGTCGTAGCGGTCGGCGGAGACCAGCACGCCGGCCACGCCGGCCGTGCCGCCGCCCGGGGCAGTGCCGCCGCCCGGGGGAGTGCCGTCGCCGGGGGCAGTGCCGCCATCCGCCGCGCCGCCGACGGCGGCGGCATCGCCGCGGACCGCTCCGGTGCCCGGGGAGCCGCCGGCCGACCCGGCGCGCGGGCGGATGAGCTGCCACCAGCGTCGGCCGGCGGCCCGCGCGGGCGGGCCGGGCACCGTCTCCCGCGGCGTCCCGGCGGGCTCCGGTCCGCGGGCCGGCTCCGGCCGCGGTGGCATCGGGGCCACGTTCAGCACCCAGAAGCCGCCCGTGGGCAGGTCGTCGTCCCATTCCCGGGGGATCTCCGCGACCGGGCCGCCCGCGACCAGACCGCCGGCGACCAGACCGCCCGCGACCAGGCCGCCAGCCACCGCGTCCGCCGCGGCACCGGAGAGACCAGTCAGTTCGGCGGCCGGGACCTCGGCGCCGGGGTGACCGGCCAGGACGGCCAGCGCGGCCTCCTGCAGCACCGGGAGGTTCTCCCGGTGGGCGCAGATGACGGTCGGTTCGCCGGAGGCGATGGCCTCGCGGACCAGGGCGGTCATCGCGGCGCGGGAGTCGCCCGGCTCGCTGCGGATGTTCAGCGACGGGTCTTCCCGCACCGTCGCGCCGGTGAGGGCCGCCAGCGGGCGGACGGTGCCGGTGCAGCGGGCGGCCGTCGAACTGATCAGGCGCGGGCGGGCGGCGAAGCAGGCCAGCAGGTCGGCGAGCGCCTTGGCGTCGTAACGGCCCGAGTCGTCGAGCGGGCGCGTCGCGTCGGAGCTTCCCCAGTTGCCCTTCGCGACCGCCTTGGCGTGGCGCAGCAGGATAAGCGGGACGGTCCCCGCGGGCCGGGCGGCGAAGTCCGCGAGGATCCCGTGATCGTGCACGTAGCTGACCCGCTCCACCGCGCGGGCGGCGCTGACCCAGGTGACCTCGTCAACCTCCGCGTTCGGCACCGCGCGCCCGTCGAGCGACTCCGCCCGGGCCGCCCAGTAGTGGACGCGCTTGGGGCGGCCGCCCACGTTGTAGCGGACGGAGATCAGGCGGCGGCCGAGGGCGACGCGCGCGCCGCTCTCTTCCAGCACCTCCCGGACGGCGGTGACGGGCAGCGGCTCGCCCGGCTCCGTCTTGCCCTTGGGCAGTGACCAGTCGTCGTACTTCTTGCGGTGCACGAGCAGGACTTCCGGCTCGCCGTCCGGGCCCGGCCGCCAGGCGACCGCGCCGGCCGCCTTGATCAGCCTGGATCCCGGTTTGTTGTTAGGCATCGGGCAGACGTCCTCGGCTCTTGTCCATGATGAGGCTCTCGTGCACGTCGCGCAGCGGTGCGCCGTTCTCGTCGCGGGCGTGCCTGGTCCAGGTGCCGTCGCCGCCGAGCCACCAGGAGGACGTGCCGTCGTTCATGCCCAGGGCGATCAGCTCGCGGAGTCTCGTGGCATGGGCCAGGTCGGTCACCCGCACCAGGCTTTCCACCCGCCGGTCCAGATTGCGGTGCATCATGTCGGCGCTGCCCAGCCAGACCTCGTTGCCTGCGTCCGGGTCCTCGCCCGGCTGCGGGCCGGGGTCGGGTGCACCAGTGCCGAAGGCGTAGATCCTTGAATGCTCAAGGAACCGGCCAAGCACGCTGCGCACCTTGATGTTATCGGACAGACCGGGAACGCCAGGCCGCAACGCGCACATGCCGCGCACCCAGATATCGACGGGCACGCCGGCCATGGACGCGCGGTAGAGGGCGTCGATCACCACCTCGTCGACGAGGGCGTTGGACTTGAACGCGATCTTCGACGGCTTGCCCTCCCGCGCCCGCGCGGCCTGACGGCCGATGCGCCCCACGATGCCCGCGCGCAGCGACTCGGGAGCGACGAGCAGGCGGCGGTACCCGCTCTTCCTGCTGTACCCGGTGAGGTGTTTGAACAGGTCGGTGACGTCCTCGCCGACCCGCTTGTCCGCGGTGAGCAGGCCGAAGTCCTCGTACAGCCGCGCCGTGGTCGGATGGTAGTTGCCGGTGCCGATGTGGCAGTAGCGCCGGAGCGTGCCGTCGGGCTCCTGGCGCACGATCAGCATGAGCTTGGCGTGCGTCTTCATGCCGACGAACCCGTAGACGACATGGCAGCCCGCTTCCTCCAGCTTGCGCGCCCAGGCGATGTTCGCCCGCTCGTCGAACCGCGCCTTGATCTCGACCACCACCACGACCTGCTTGCCGGCCTCGGCCGCGTCGATGAGCGCGTCGACGATCGCGCTCTGCCCGCTGGTCCGGTAGAGCGTCTGCTTGATCGCGAGCACGCGGGGGTCGGCGGCGGCCTCCTCGATGAGCCGCTGCACGCTGGTGGTGAACGAGTCGTAGGGGTGGTGCACGAGGATGTCGCGCTCGTCGAGGGAGGCGAAGATGGAGGCGTCCGTCGGCACCGCCTTGGCGTTCGGCACGTAGGACGGGTACCTCAGCTCGGACAGCGGCAGGTCCGCGAGGGCGTTGAGGCCGGTCAGGTCCAGCGGGCCGGGCACCTTGGAGATCGCGTTGTCGTCCACGCCGAGTTCCCTGGCCAGGCGGCGCAGCACGTAGGGCGACATGTCCTGCTCGACCTCGAGCCGCACCGCGGGTTCGAAGCGCCGCTTGACCAGTTCGCGCTCCATCGCCTGGAGCAGGTTCTCGGTGACGTCCTCGTCCACCTCGAGCTCGCGGACCCGCGTGACGCGGAACACGTAGTGCTCGATGATGTCCATGCCGCCGAACAGCTGGTTCAGGTGGGCGGCGATGACGTCCTCGATCGGGACGTAGCGGTAGCGGTTCACGTTCAGGAAGCGCGGCAGCAACGGCGGCACCTTGACCCGGGCGAACAGCGTCAGGCCGTTGGCGGGGTCGGTCAGGGTGACCGCCAGGTTGAGCGACAGCCCGGAGATGAACGGGAACGGGTGCGCCGGGTCCACCACCAGCGGGGTGAGCACCGGGTAGATCTGGTTCCTGAACAGTTCCGTGAGGCCGGCGCGCTCGCCTCCGGTGAGCTCCTTCCAGCGCAGGATCTCGATGTGGTGCGCGGCGAGTGCGGGCTTGATGATGTCGGCGAAGACGGCGGCGTGCCGGCTGGCGAGCTGACCGGTCTTGGTGAGCGTGCTCTTGAGCAGTTCCTCGGGGGTGAGCCCGGACGGGATCGTGAGCGGCAGGCCGGCGGCCATCCGGCGCATCAGGCCGGCGACCCGGACCATGAAGAACTCGTCCAGGTTGGAGACGAAGATGGCGAGGAAGCGCACCCGCTCAAGGAGCGGCGTCTGCTCGTCCTCGGCGAGTTCCAGGACGCGCTGGTTGAACAGGACCCAGCTCTGCTCGCGGTCCAGGTAGCGGTCGGCGGGCAGCTCCGAGCGGCGCCAGCCGGCGCCGCTCGGCGGGACAGGGATGTTCTCAGCGGCCGGCTCCGCGCCGGAACTCTCCGATAGTTCGGAGAGTTCGGCTATGTCGGCTTGCTGGACGCCGTCTGGGGCTGACGGGTCGCCCGGCGCGATCCCTGTCTCGCTGAGGCTC
>DAHWEX010000370.1 GCA_027326205.1 Actinomycetota bacterium | reverse complement strand
ACCGCCAGGTCCGGCTCGGCCGCTACGTCCTTGAAATCATCACCTGCCCCTACGGCAGCGGCAGTTGACCACCGAACGCCCGGGGAACCCGACTGCCCCTGCTCTGCTACCCTGCCGGGCCAAGTGCCTTGGCCGGAGACGCCAGGGCCGCCGCGCGGCTCTGGCGCTCGGCGAAGTCCTGGCTAACAGGGTGCCTGTATAGAGATCCGCCGGAGTTAGCAGCCGTATATCGCCTGAGCGGGCGGCCTCATCGGTGAGCTCAGGGCTGAACCCGGCACCGCTGAAGCACAGCAGCCGCGCCGCTGCCGCCCCACGGCGCCCCTGCGCGGTCAGCAGCCCGCGAATGCGGCGCAGGCGTTCCAGGTGCCCCATGCCCATTGTCTCGTGCCACTTCGCCTCGCCGATGGCCAGGATCGTTTCCCGGTCATCGGCGCCGGTCCCGAAGACGACGACATCGACCTGCCAGGTCTTCTTGTTGCCAGGGTCGTTTACCGTGCCGGACTCGACGCGCGCCGGGAAGCCGCCAACGATGTCCTCGCGAGCGAAGTACCTTGCCCAATGCCGGCATAGCTGCTCGAAGTGCGGCCCGAGCACGTTCGCGGTAAACCGGGGTTGGCTGCGTGCCCACAGGCGCGCGGGAGTCCTGGTGTGCGACAGATCGGACCAGATCGGTCGCATCACCGCGTGGTAGAAGGTGACGAGGGGCTCGGCGATCTCGTAGGTTGACCGGTTGTCACGGAATGCATCCGGCCGCCGGTGGACGAGACCGCAGTCCATGAGAACGTTGAGCGGGTGCGCCAGGTCGCCCGATTTCCGGCCGGTATAAGTGCCGATGGCACCCCTGGTCGTGTTGCCACCCGCGATGGCGGCGAGGACCGAATGATAAAGGCCGAGGTCGTGCAGCTCGGACTCGGCGGCCAGGAGGTAACGGGCCTCGCGGAACAGCGGGCTCGCCGGATTGAGGACGGTTCGCTGGATCCAGCCGTCGAAGTCGACAGTGTCGGCGGGTGTGTCGTCCCGGGCGAATTCACGCCGGTAGGCGGGCGTACCGCCGACCACGGCATGGACCTTGACGGCCAGCACCGGGTCGGTGACGTTCCAGAACTGCGCGGCCAACTGGTAATCGAGCGTCGGGACAACGAGTTCAAGCCCGGCGCGTCCGCGCAGCGGCGCGTTTCCGGCGAGGAGCGTTCCCATGAAGGTCATGGCCGACCCGCAGAGCAGCAAACGGCTGCGGCTGCCCTCACGCTCGGCCCGGCGCGGCGCGATCGCATTCTGCAAGATAGACGGCAGCCCTGGGTTTGCCCGGGCCAGGTAGGGGAATTCGTCGATCACCACAGTGACCGGACGATCGGTACCGAGTGCCAGCAGCGCGTCGAAGACCTCGCGCCAGCTGCCGAAGCGAAGTGCTGACGGCAACTTGAGATGTGCCCCAAGCCCGGCCCCGATTTGGTGGAGAGACTCGCCGTCCGTGGCCTCATCGGCGGCGAAGTAGAAGCCTCCGGTCGCCTCGCACAGCGCCCGCAGCAAGAAGGTCTTCCCCTGGCGACGCCGTCCGGAGACTACCCCAAGGGTCGCACCGGGCCGGTCATCAGCTGCGAAAGCGGCAAGCTCCATCCACTCGACGTCACGGCCGAACATGTCGTCGGGCTTATCCGGGAAGCTGTCAGGCAAGGCTCTCATAACTCTAGCTATCATAGCTTGAGTTATGAGAACTGGCGCGATGGTCTCCCACCTTACGGTCGGCTACGCCCTCCCCGAGGTGGCAGTGCTCGGCGTGATGACCGCGCTGGCCGTCACGTCCTGGGCGCTGCGTCCAGCAGCCCGCCGCGGCCTAGCGCGCTGGCAATAACCGTCTCAAACCCGTAATGGGGTTATCGGCTCCGCTGCGCATCACATGCAACCCGGCCTGCGGAAGCCGGCGACCTGGTGCGCCCGGTGGCCGTTGAGGGGACCGACGGGAGCGGTTATCCAGCCGGTTACCTGCGGGGCAGGACCAGGGCCGCGGTGCCCTGCCCGCCGCGGCCTCGCGTCAGGCTCCGGTGAGCAATTCGATCACCGGTGCGAACGCGTCGGCGAACTGGGCGCTGACCGAGATGTAGGACACCGCGCTGCGGTCGCGCCGTCGCAGCAGCGTGTCGGCCATCTGCCGGGCGGAGCCGGCGAGCACGGTGATCGAGCCGTTGCGGAGCAGCGCCCGGGGGTCCGCGCCGAGCCATGAGGCGGCATAGGGCGGGAACTCGTCGCCGACCAGGGCGATGTTGACGTTGAGCTCGAGCCGGTCGAAGCCGGGGCCGGCGATCGCGCGGACCTGGTCGGCCTTCGCCGCCAGGTCGTCCTCCGTGCTGTGCGGCGGCAGGCCGAGGGCGAGGGTGGCTGCCTCCCGGGCGGCGAGGTCCAGCATCCTGGGGCCGGCGCCAGCGACAAGTACCGGGGGCCGGGGCTGCTGCACGCCGCGCACGGCGTCGTTCCCGGATGCCGCGTCCGATGCGGCGTAGCGGGCGCCGACGGCCTCGATCGTCTGCCGGATGCGGCTGACCCGCTCGGCCGGGGTGCCGAAGGGCAGCCCGAGCCGGGCCGCATCGGACGCGGCGGCGGGACGGCCCGCGCCGAGTCCGAGTTCGAACCTGCCCTCGCTGAGCACGTCCAGGCTCGCGGTCTCCCACGCCACCTCGGCGGGGGTGCGCAGCGGCGCCGCCAGGACGTAGCTGCCCAGTCGCAAGGTGCGGGTGGCGGCGGCCGCCGCGCTCAGCGCCTGGAACGGCGCGAGCGTGCCGGTCCCGTCGGGGCACAGCAGGGTGGCGAAGCCGAGTTCCTCGATATGCCGCGCGGTCGCTGCCCACTCCTGTCCGCTGCGGCCGATGCCGGTGACCGCGCCGAACCGGAACCTGCGCTCGCTCCTCATGGCCGCCCCCGGTGGCCAGCGGCCGTGGCCGCGTCCCGCGCCAGGTTCCAGGCGACGGCGACCACCCGGTCCTGGAAGGCGGGATCGGCCACGACGCCGGGATACCTGCCCGGCTTGCCGTGCTCGGTGATGTACTGTCCGCTGATGCCGGCCAGGTTGCCGGTCCGGGCATGGCCAGCCGCCGCGGCGATGGCCCTGACGGCGTCGTCGCCCCGCCCGCGGTCCCGGCCCGTGATAAGCACGCAGGCGCCGCGCGCGGCGATATCCCTGGCGGTGCGGAAGCCGGTACCCGCGCTCGCGCCGGTGACCAGCGCAACCCGGCTCTGCCCGGGCGGGCCGCCGCCCTGCCCGGCTGGCTGGCTCATCGGCCGGGTCCTTCCGTCAGGCCGGGGACGGACAGGATGACCACGTAGCTGAGCAGGGCCACCCCGGTGGCGATGGCCATGCCGAACGACGCGCCGTCGGCCGCATCGCCGACGAACCTGGCACCGGACAGCCAGGCGGCGACCGTCGCGAGGAAGGCGATGGCGCCGGTCACGGCGGCGGCGGCCTTCTTGGCCAGGGCGGCCCGGACGATCAGGGCGATCGCGGTCACCAGGAGCAGGGTGCCGAGGACCGCGTGCACGCCCAGCGCCGCCGGGCCGTGGGCCACTGCGGCGCCGAAGGCGGCGAAGGTCCCCTTCCCGTGGTCCCCCGCCGGGATCTGGGCGTACAGGTTCACCCATATCCCGAGTCCGTACTCAAGGAGCAGCATCACCACAGCGGCGAGGGCGTTAGCCCGCAGCCCGCCGCCGCCGCGAGCGGAGCTGTCCCTGCGGGCGGCAAGCGGTGCCGACCCGGCGCGGCTGTCGCCGCGCGTGTCGTTCTGGCTCATGTCAGGTCACTTCCTGCCCGCAGGACTGGTCACGCGGGGTCACATTCGGATAGATTCATTTAGTCAGACAGTATGATTAAATATGTCCTCGCGCCGGGTGTCAACCGCACAGGCCCCCGACCCGGGTACAGTCTCAGCCAGACTGCCTGTCCGAACGAACGCGTAACCTGGCCGAGGGGATGGGACAACCTGATGAGCCCGCGCCCGTACCGGCTCGGCAAGCGCGAAGAGGGGATCGGCGAGAGCCGGCGCCGGATCCTGGACGCCGCGCGGGAACTGCTCAGGACGGCGACCTCCTACCCCGGGTTCACCGTCGATGCGGTGGCCCGCCACGCCGACGTGGCCCGGGCCACCGTGTACTACCAGTTCGGCACCAAGACCGGGCTGTTGGAGGCGGTCTGCGACGACCTGGCCGAAGCCGGCGGGATGGCCGGCCTGGCCCGCGTGTTCACGAACCCGGACACGGACGCCGCTATCCGCGGTTTCATCGAAGCCTTTGCCGGGTTCTGGGCGGCCGACCGGATCGTCATGCGCCGGCTGCGCGCCCTGGCCGCACTGGACCCCGACGTCGGCGCGGTGATCACCGCCCGCGACGAGCGGCGCCGCCAGGGCCTCACGGTACTGGTCAGCCGCCTGCCCGCAACCTCCGGGGTCGCAGTCGGGCAGACGGTGCAGATGCTGTACGCGCTGACCAGCTTCGAGACCTTCGACGCCCTCGCCGGCCCGGACGAAGACCTCTCCCCGGCCCTCCCGGCCGTCACCAGGCTCGCCGAGGCCGCTTTGTCCATTCAGGCCGGGGAGCTTCCGGGATAATGGCAAATCTCCTGCTGGCACAACAACCAAGCGCCAACAGAGAGGAGGGCGGCAGCAGCGGAATCGTCGTGGTGGCGGTGATCCGGTGCGGCGCCTGATCCGCCACGGCGACTCTGACCACATGCACGCTGCCGTCACGGACCCTGATGCGTGCCCTAGCGGTGCAGTGCAACCATTGGTTGCCAAACTTTTACTTGTCGGCTTGGATCTTGGCCCTGGTGCGATCGCCATGGAGTTCGCAGGGAAGGGCGTGGCACCGGCCAGCTGATGATCTGAGCGTTGGGCGGCCGATTCCATCCCTCCGCGTTGGCCTGTCGCTGCGGCGGATGGTGACGTAGGCCGCGCCTCGCGGCTAGTTCACGCCATCTGGGTATATCGCGTCGAGTTACAAGAGGATGTATTCTTTACAGGGGTCGCGATATCTGATTTGGAAGGAGCGGGATGGCAAAGACCAGCGTGGACATCGACATGGACAAGCTCAACAAGGTGCGCGGGATACTCGGCACCGAGTCCATCCGAGAAACCATCAACGCCGCGTTCCGCGAGGTGATCCGTGTCGCTGCCGTGCGCGACCTGGCGGCCCTCGGCGAGGCGGGCGCGTTCGACTTCCTCCTGGAGCCCGGCGCCGAGGAGCGGATGTGGGGATGACCCGCTATCTTGCTGACAAGAGCGCCCTGGCAAGACTCCACCTTCCCGCCGTCCGCGAGGAGCTAGAGCCGCTGATCACCCGTGCGCTGGTCGGCATCTGCAGTGTCACGGAACTGGAGATGCTCTTCTCCGCGCGCAACATTCAGGAGCGGTCGCAGATGAAAGAGCAGCTCGAAGCATCCATGGACCGTGTCGATACTCCCGAGGACATCTGGGACCGGGCGTCGGAGATCCAGGAAGCGCTGACCGAGCAGGCGCAGCACCGGTCCGCCTCGATTCCCGATCTCATCGTCGCGGCAACCGCACGGGCCCAGGGGCTGGAAATCCTGCACTATGACCGCGATTTCGACACCATCGCGCGCTACACCGAGCAGCCCGTCCGCTGGATAGTGCCTCCAGGCACGGTGTTACCGTACTAGACGCGTGCTCGCCTGCCAGGGCCAGCAGCCCGCCACCGTGCTCCGCAGTAAGGCCGCACTGGTCCGCGAGCTTGCGCAGCAGCACGCCCTGGTCCCTGGTTCGCCCCGTCGCTTGCCTGGGGCGACCAGGCCCGCGTCGTAGGCGGAGCACATGATCTGGACCAGCGCGAACTTCTTCGTCGGCGCCACCTATATCAACGCGGGCAAGCGATTCCGCAGCCAGGCCCTGCAAGCCGACGGAATCCAGGGTGCCTAAGCGCTTCCGGCCCACCGCACTCCAGATGGCCGAGTTGCGCGCCGCGCCGATGCCGGGTTCCGGGCGCCAGTCCTCGACCGGCACAAGTCCAGGTTCCACCAGGTCCATGCCCTCGAAGAACCGCTCTACCTGCTCGCGGGTGCGCAGCGTGAACTGCTGCTGTGCCATGCGGTTCACGATGGCCTGGACGCGGTCTTTCGTCTCTTGGTCGAAGAGATCCGCGGCCGAGTGCGAGATGGCGAGGTAACTGCCGGACGGGACGGCGTCCATCAACGTGGCCACGATGGCTCGCGGGTCGTCGGTGTCGGGTATGGCGTGCAGGATCAGCAGCAGGGTGACCGCCACCGGCTGGGTGAAGTCGAGCAGTTGCCTGGCCTGGTCGAGGATCGCGTGAGTGTCGCGCAGGTCGGCATGGATGTACCGGGTGGCTCCTGCCGTGTCGCTGGTGAGCAGGGCCCGGGCGTGGGCGAGCACGACCGGGTCGTAGTCCACGTACACCACCCGGGATTCCGGTGCGACGTCCTGGGCGACCTGGTGGGTGTTGCCCGCCGTCGGGATGCCAGTGCCGATGTCCAGGAACTGCCGGATGCCCGCCTCCCCGGCGAGATAGTGGACCACTCGCCGGAGGAACGCCCGGTTCGAGCGTGCGCTCAGGGTGGCGTCCGGCCATACCTTGAGCCCTGCCTCGACCGCCGCCCGGTCGGCGGCGTAGTTGTCCTTGCCGCCGAGCGCGTAGTCGTACATCCGGGCCTGGTGCGCCACGCTGGTGTCGAACGGTAGCGAACCCGCCTTTCCGGCGGTGACATCTCCGCCCGGCGCGGCCGCGTCGTCGCTGATCACTCTCTGCTGCCCTTCATGTCTCGCTGGCAATCCGCTCGATAAAGCGAGTTGTCTCGTCTGGTGTCAGTGCCTCGGTGCTGAGCTGGTCCATGACCTTGAGGTAGTGCTCGACCTCTGAGCGCTGTTCCAGGTACAGGGCACTGGTGACCTGCTCGATGTAGACCACGTCCGGCAGGTCCGGCTCGGTAAAGCGCAAGATGGCAAAGGACCCGCTCACGCCGACGTGGCCGCTGCGGGCGAACGGGAAGACCTGGAGGGTTATCTGCGGCATCGTTGCCACCTCAATCAGGCGACGCAGTTGGGCGCGCATCACCGCAGGGCCGCCAACCGGCCGCCGCAGCACCGCCTCGTCCATGACCGACCAGATCCTGGGCGGATCCGCCCTGGTGAGCAGTTCCTGGCGGCTGAGGCGCAGGCCGACGCGGCGCTCGATCTCCGCGGCAGACGCGGCCTCGTGCCCCAGCCGGGTGACGGCCCGAACGTAGTCCTCGGTCTGGAAAAGGGCGGGTACCTGCTGCAGTTCGAAGCCCCGGATGGTGGCTGACGCGGACTCCAGCCCGAGGTAGTTCTCGAACCATCCGGGCAGAACGTCGCTGTACTTGCTCCACCAGTCCGGTTGGCTGGCCTGCCCGGCCAGGGACAGGAATCTGGACCGCTCCTGCTCATCGGTTACACCGTACAAGGTGAGGAGGTCGATTATGTCGCGCGCCTTGAGCTTGACGCGGCCCGTTTCCATCCGGCTGATCTTGGACCGGGACGCCCGGATCTCGTAGCCAGCCCGCTCGGGCATAACGCCGGCGGCCTCACGGAAACGCCGCAACTGGGCGCCGAGCAGCATACGCAGGACAAACCCGCCGACTGGCCGATCGTCCGTACCGGGATCTGGCTGCCCGGCGCTCAGCGCAGCAGTATTCATTCCTGCTCCAATAGAGGTAGCCATGTGCTCCGAGAGATCGGCGGCCGGGTGCGATCGCGACATCGCACCGCGCCCTTCCGCATCGCGCGCATCCGACTGCCGCCTTCATATTCATACCGGAACGACCAACATTACGCTAAGAATTCGGTACAACACCAGATTGTTGAACTCGTCCCCCTCGCCCCTGGCCGCGACGACGGGCGGAAGGCAAGGCGTTTCCGCGCGGGGTCGTGCCTGCGTTCCTGTCTCTTCGGCTGTTTTTTTGTCCGAGCGAAGCGGCCGGGATTCTCGTTCCAGTGCCCGATCCAGTCGCGGGTAGCTATTCAGGTAGCATAATTTCAATAAGTCAAATTAATTTTCAGATTTA
>DAHWEX010000328.1 GCA_027326205.1 Actinomycetota bacterium | reverse complement strand
CGGCGTCTGGGCGTCGCCGCCGAAGGCCACGGCGTTGATCCACGCGCCGTCCGCCTGCGGGGGAATCGTGGCGATGGGCGCTCCGGTGGTGGCATGGCGCAACTCCGCCGAGGGGGCATCGTAGCTCGTGACCAGGTACTGCCCGGTCGGGTCGAACGCCAGCGAGCCGTTGGCGTCTTTGTACACCCCGGACAGTTCCGAGAAGATGACGTTGACCGGCTGCCCGGACGCCGCGTTCCAGAGGCCGACGGCGCCGTCGCCGTTGACGGTGGCCACTGTCTTCCCGTCGGGAGAGAACGCCACGCCGTAAACCGAACGGTGGCCCGGCAACGGGGTACCGAAGCGGGGGTCGGTTGACGGGTAGCGGATGGTGACTTTGCTGGTCATCGTTTCGGTGTCCCACAGCAGGACCGTGTCGTCGCCGTTGCCGCTTGCGAGTACCTTCCCGTCCGGGGAGAACGCGACCGACAAGGACCCCTGGTTCGTGCCGCGCTGCAGGATGACGCTCGTGCGGGCGCTTGTCCCCGACAGTTTCAGCCCGGCCGGCACGCCAACCGCGGCCGCCGCGACCCCGAGGCCCCCGAACAGGAACGCGCGGCGGCCGGGCCCCCGCCACCGGGTGGTCGGGCCGCCAGAAGCCAGGTTCACCGTCTGGGCCGTCTGGGCCGCGGGGGCCGCGGCCGACGGGACCGGGCCGTCGGCCCAGACGGCGGTGCCCCCGCCCCGCGGACCGGAGACGGCGGGTGGCGGGCCGCCGGCCGGGGGAACGAAGACCGAAGGTACAGGGGCCGGGGGTACGGCGGCCGCCGGCGGCGCCGCGAAGTTCGCCTCACGGCTCGGCCCGGCGTAGGCGTGCCGCCCGACCGGGGCGCGGGGGGCGGCACCGGTGACGGTGACGTCCGCCAGTGCGGCGAGGATGGCGTCGAGGCCGGGGCGGCGGGCCGGGTCACGGGTGAGGCAGGCGGCGATCACGTCGCGCAGCGCCTGGTCGGCCACCGTGCCGAGGTCGGCCGGCTGGAAGCCGAACGGGGACAGGCCGGTGACCGCGAAGGCCAGCACCGCGGCGAGGGAGTAGACGTCGCTTGGCGGCCCGGCGATGTCGCCGCGGGCCTGCTCGGGCGACATGTACTCGATGGTGCCCATCACGACGCCCGCCGTGGTCAGGCCGTCGGCCTGGGCCGGCCGGGCGATCCCGAAGTCGATGATGCGCGGCCCGTCCGGGGCGAGGATGACGTTGCTCGGCTTGAGGTCCCGGTGCACCAGCCCGGCCGCGTGGATCGCGGCCAGCCCCTCGGCGAGCTGCGCGCCGAGGGCCCGCGCCCGGTCCGCGGGCAGCGGCCCGTGGCGGCGTACCTCCTCGCTGAGGGTCGGCCCCTCGACGTACGAGGTCACCATCCAGGGCAGTTCCGCGGCGGGGTCCGCGTCCACGACCTGCGCCGCGTGGAACCCGCCGACCCGGCGGGCCGCGTCGATCTCCCGGGCGAACCGCTCACGGTACTCCGCCGAACTGGCGTACTCGGGATTGATCAGCTTGATCGCGACCTGGCGGCCCCCGGGCGAGACGCCGAGGAAGACCCGGCCCATGCCGCCGGCACCGAGCCGCGCGATCACCCGGTAACTGCCGACCCGTGCCGGATCACCGGGCTGCAGATTGTCCATCGGTCGCTATCCCCCAGCCTCGCCAGGCACCGCCGCCTGGATAAACCGCCCGGTCACCGGCTTCGGTAACGTCCTGTTCGGCCCCCGGCGCGCGAATAGGGCAGCGCGCTTCGAACCGGTCGAATGCCAGATATCCCCCTATATATGAGATAGCGGGCGCCGAAGCCCGCTGATTCACTAAACCTGCGGCAAACTCTCAGCTAAGCAATGAGCACCGGCCCGATTGGCGAGCTCGGCGCACGCGTCCGGCTATCGTGCGGCGGCTGCGGCGCTTGCCGCGCACTGCGGCGATCAGCCAGGTAACTCTGTTAATTTCCAGGCAGGCGGGGACATTGGTCCTGGCGGGCCGGGACCAGATTCGGGACCTGGGCCCGGGCCCTGGGTCCGCCGCACGGGCGAGACTACAAGGGAGCCAAGGGAAACGGCTCACGGGTCCGAGGGAAACGGACCCGCAGGACGAGCAGAGATTAAAGGAAGCGATCTCAGTGTCCACTGCCATGACATCCGCTACCCGGACTGGCGCCCGCGTTGTCACGACCGTCATCGGCGAGCCCGCCAAGCGCGCGAACCTGCCGGTGTGGGAGTCGCTGAAGGCATCCAGGCTCGCCGCGCCCGTCTGGACGGCGATGCGGGTCTGGCTCGGCGTCATGTGGATCCAGGCCGGGTCGGCCAAGCTCTGGGGCGCGGAGGCCGCCGGGTTCATCCACAACAACGGCGCCGGGGTCGCCGGGTTCGCCACCCACGGCACGCCCGCCTACTCCTGGTGGGGCTCGTTCCTGCACGGCTTCGTGGTGCCGAACGCCGGCGCGATCGGCGTGCTGGTCGCGGTCGGCGAGTTCGCGATCGGCGTCGCCCTCGTCGCCGGGCTGTTCACCCGCGTCGCCGCACTCGGCAGCCTCGCCCTGCTGTTCACCTACGTGATGTCCGGCACCGCCAGCGTCTGCGCCTTCTACGCGCTGTTCGCCATCGTCATCCTGGTCATGTGGCGCACCGCCAGCTGGATCGGCGCCGACGGCCTCATCGCCGCTTACCGGCAGCGCCACCCGAACCTGTTCACCCTCCGCCTCCACCCGACCCGGGGCGCGGCCGGGACCGCCACCGCCCACCAGACGGCCTAACAGGCCCAGGGAGGATCGCGGAACGCGGTCCGTTTCCCCGACCGCCCCCCAGCCGGCGCGACCCGCAACCAGCGGGCCGCGCCGGTTTTCGCATGCGGCGGCTGCGCGACCGGCCGGGTCGGCCCGCGATGATGAGCGGGTCGTTCGCGTGCCGCGGGCGGGACACCGCTTTCCGCGGCTGGTTCCTGAGCGATTCGCCTGGGCGCGACCGCCGACTCCCGCCTGCCCCCGGCCGGCCAGACCTGGACCTCAATGTCGACCCAGGTCCCAGCATGGTCACGGGAACCTCCTCCACGATAGCCCTCAGATACAGATTCGCCAGCGTGACGCGGCGACGGACTTTCAGTAGATAAGAAAATGATACACGACCAGGGTCGACCATAAAAGGATATCGACGCTGATCTTCATTCGGCCGACCCCTTCGTCTAGGCGTCGGGCGGGCGGAAAAACGGTTAGGGGCGGGCGGCTTACGATCGGGCGCATGGCGAGCTATGAGCCGATGAACCTGTCGGCCGCGGGCGACGTTGAGCGGGACGGGCGGGCGGAGGCCGGGTGCCGGTTGCGCTGACGGAGATTCGCTGACCGGTACCCGAATCGTTAACGTCACGGCGCGGCCGCGCCCGGATTGGCCGCCGCGAGCACCTCGCGGACGGCGGCGACACGGCCGGCGTCCCAGGTGAAGTCCGGATCGGGTTCGAGGAACCCGATCGCGATGGCGCACAGGCCGAGGGCGGGGACCGGCCACTCGCCGCCTTCGGGCGCGCCGAACGGCCGGGCGGGCGGGCGGCGGGCGGCGACCTCGGGCATCGTCAGCGCCGCCAGCACCAGGCCGCCCAGGGCGGCGTCCACCAGCATGGCGAGCGTCTCGAACGTGACGCCGGCCTGCGGTGACAGCCGGAATCCGAACAGGTCCGCCAGCAGCTCCCAGGAGCGCGCGATCCGGGCCAGGTGCTCCCGGCCGGCCTGGGCCAGGACCGCCTGGAGCCGGTCGCGCAAATCTCCCTCGGCCATGCTCAGGAACGTAGCGCGCAGGGCCAGGTACGTGCGCCAGCCCGGCGACGCGTACAGGGTCTCGAAGTCCAGCATCGCGAGCTGGCGGAAGAGCTCCAGGACCAGGGCGCGCCGCACCCCCGGATCCGCCAGTTCCTCCAGCCGCCCGGCGACGATGCGCTCGATCATGTCGAGTTCGGCGGTGAAGATCCCCGGGGCCGGGTCCCTGGCGAGTTCCAGGACGAGGTCGCTGAAGAACAGGTCCTTGTGCGGCCAGCGGCGGTACGCGCTGGTGCGGGACACGTCGGCCTCCCTGATCACGTCCTCGAAGCTGATGTGCTCCAGGCTCACGGTCAGGCCGGCCGTCCGCACCATGGCGAGCGCCGCCCGCAGCATCCGCTGCTCGGTCTCCTCTTCCGGCAGCCGGCGCCCGCGCCGGGCCAGGCCCGTCGGCGCCCCTGGACCAGCCATCGCTTCCCCGCATTCCAGTCTTCTCGGTCTCCGCGGGCGGCCGGCGAGCGATGGGACTTTGGACTCTGTATCTCAAGTCTTCTCCGTGTCAGTGTAGTGGCGCGATCCAGAAACGGGCAGACGGGAGAAGGACGATGCGACCCAGCCCCTCGCGCCCCAGCCGGGCGCCCGAGACGGACAGTTCCGGGACCAGTCCCCCGAGGCGCCGCCCCTGGTGGCGGTGGATCGGCGGCGGGGCCGCCGCGGTGCTCGTCCTGGCCGTAGCGGTGACCGGCCTCGTCGTCACGCACGCGCCGGGCGCGGCACCGCTCGCGCTGCCGGAGCAGGCGGCCGCGCCGTCCGGCCCGCTCAGCGGCACCGGGCGAACCGGCGTCGTCACCGGAACGGCCGTCATCGCCGGCCCCGGCGGGTTCGGCTTCCTCGGTTCGCTGGCCGGCCACGGGACGGCCGAATTCCTCCTCATCCTGCGGCCGCTGTCATGAGGTACTACGACTCCTACCTGCGGTGGCTGTACCGGGGCGGCCGGCCAAGCCGCTTCGCCCGGCTGCAGAACCGCGCGTCGGCCGCGGTGTTCGCGGCGGGGATCTTCCCGCGGTGGACGGCCGAGCTTCAGGTGCGCGGCAGGCGCAGCGGCCGCCTGGTCTCGCTTCCGGTCGTGATCGCCGACTTCGAAGGCGAGCGCTACCTCGTGTCCATGCTGGGCGAGAACGTCAACTGGGTCCGCAACCTCAAGGCGGCGGACTACCAGGCCGTGCTGCGGCACGGGATCCGGGAGAATGTGCGCCTGTGGGAGGTTCCCGTGGCCGCCAGGGCGCCGATCTTGCGTCGCTACCTGCGGCTGGCGCCCGGGGCCCGGCCACATATCCCGGTCGATTTCCGCGCCCCGGTGGCAGAGTTCGAGAAGGTCGCGGCGGACTACCCGGTGTTCCGTATCGACCCCGGCCCCGGCGGCCGCTAGGCCGTCAGCCCCGGGAGGACCCGGGGCGAGTCCCGGGCGCCCCGGCCCTGGACCGGGATCCGGTTCGCCCGCAGCCTTCCCGGTGCCGCCTTCCC
>DAHWEX010000298.1 GCA_027326205.1 Actinomycetota bacterium | reverse complement strand
ACTGTGTTAACTCCGGGGGGAATGATCCCCCCGGAGACCCCCCAAATCATGGGGGAGTCCCTCCCCCCTGCCCCCTCGCCGGGCGGCGCCCGGGACGGCGCCTGCGGCGCCGAGTCCGTAGTCAGTGGTTGCCGTAGCAGGTCCACTGGGTCGGTGGTTGCTGTTGGCGGGCGGTCCATGACCCAAGTCGCCTCGCGAGGGGAGGGTGGTGAAACCAGGGTCCGTTCGGGCTGATATTCTTTCTCTTGATATGTCGCACGAGCTGCTCCTCCTTAGCGGCCGCGGCGGGGGCCCGTAAAGGCTGGCTCCCTCGTCGCGGGTTTCAGGCATGTCCGCTGGCCGACTCGATCGGACAACACCCCGCGAACCACCGAAGGAAGCAGCGATGACGCAGCAGAACCGTGCCTATCCCGCCGTAGCGCCCGTTTACCAGCGGCCGAGCGGCATGCCGTGCCACCGGTACGCCCCGTTCAAGCCGGTCGACCTCCCCGACCGCACCTGGCCGAACCGGGTCATGACCGCCGCGCCGCGCTGGCTGTCCACGGACCTGCGGGACGGCAACCAGGCGCTGATCGACCCGATGTCCCCGACCCGCAAGCGGGCCATGTTCGACCTGCTCGTCACGATGGGCTACAAGGAGATCGAGGTCGGTTTCCCGAGCGCGAGCCAGACGGACTTCGACTTCGTGCGCGAGCTCATCGAGGGCGACAAGATTCCCCAGGACGTCCGCATCTCAGTGCTGACCCAGGCCCGCGAGGACCTGATCGAGCGGAGCATCCAGTCCCTGGAAGGCGCGCAGCGCGCCACCGTGCACATGTACAACGCGACCGCGCCGACGTTCCGCAAGGTGGTCTTCCGCAACACCCGCGAGGAGACCAGGCAGCTCGCGGTCGAGGGCACCCGGCACGTGATGCACTACGCGGCGAAGATCCTCGGCGACGCGACGGACTTCGGCTACGAGTACTCGCCGGAGATCTTCATGGACACCGAGCTGGACTTCGCGCTGGAGACCTGCGAGGCGGTGATGGACGTCTGGCAGCCCGGCCCGGGCCGGGAGATCATCCTCAACCTGCCCTGCACGGTCGAGCGCTCCACCCCGAACGTCTACGCGGACCAGATCGAGTGGATGAGCCGCAACCTCAGCCGCCGCGAGCACATCTGCCTGAGCGTGCACACCCACAACGACCGCGGCACCGCCGTCGCCGACGCCGAGCTGGCCGTGCTGGCGGGCGCGAACCGGGTGGAGGGCTGCCTGTTCGGCAACGGGGAGCGGACCGGCAACGTCTGCCTGGTCACCCTGGGCTTGAACCTGTTCAGCCAGGGCATCGACCCGATGATCAACTTCTCCAACATCGACGAGATCCGCCGCACCGTCGAGTACGTGAACCAGCTCCCGGTGCACCCGCGCCACCCGTACGCGGGTGAACTCGTCTACACCGCGTTCTCCGGTTCCCACCAGGACGCGATCAAGAAGGGGTTCGAGGCCCTTGAGGCCGAGGCGGCCGAGGCGGGCGCCGAGATCGGCGACTACGCCT